>CAZTZW010000146.1:0-6768 GCA_964618085.1 uncultured Elusimicrobia bacterium | reverse complement strand
GTCCTCGGCCGGGGGCGCGAGCCGCGCGGCGGGCGCGGCGGCCGCCAGCGCGGCGGCGAGGAGGGGGAGCGCCGCCTCCGGCGCCGACACCGCGGTCGGCGGCGCCGGGGCCGGAGCCGGGGCGGCCGCCAAGGACGGCGCCGAGCCGAGCACGGAGGGCGACAACGTCCCGAGCCCCGCGGCCGTCATCGGGATCGGCGCGACCCCGGCCACGACCGTCCCGCCGGACGGACGGGAGACGGGGGCGGCCGCGCGGGGAGAGCCTCCCGCGAGGGCCGGACCCGATAGACCGAGGAGTAGGGCGGCCAGAACCGTCATGCCCATAATATAAGGGAAAGGCCGGCGCTCGCCCTGAGCCCTTGGACCCATACGAATAATCGTTTAAATTAAAAGATTATTCCACCAATGACCGACCTATTGCCCCCGGCGCCCGGAACGCGCTATACTAAGGGGGTCGCAGGCGAGGATTTAAGCCGAATTGCCCCAGGGCCCACCGGGAGCTAAACAGGCAAAGAGACCGCGCCTTCGGCGCGGTTTTTTCTTTTCCGATGACCACGACCTTGCTGCCGCCGTTGAAGAACCGAGGCCGCGAGCAGGAGCTGTTGAACCTGCTCGGCGAGCGCGTGCTCGTGCTCGACGGCGGCATGGGCACGATGCTCCAGGCCCGCGACCTGAAGGCCGCCGACTTCGGCGGTCCGGACCTCGAGGGCTGCAACGAGAACCTCGTCCTCACCCGTCCCGACGTCATCCGCGACGTCCATGCCGCCTACTTCCGGGCCGGCGCCGACATCATCGAGACGAACACGTTCGGGGCCATCAAGCATGTATTGGGCGAATATGCCCTCGAGAGCAAGGCGTTCGAGATCTGCAAGCGAGCCTGCGAGCTCGGCCGCGAGGCCGCGGACTCCCTCGGCAAGGGCCGCCCGCTGTTCGTCGCCGGCGCGCTGGGCCCCGGCACCAAGACCATCTCGGTCACCGGCGGCATCACCTTCGACGAGGTCGAGGCTAACTACGCCGAGGCCGCGTCCGGACTGCTCGCCGGCGGCGCCGACCTCATCCTGCTCGAGACCCAGCAGGATACCCTCAACATCAAGGCGTCCTTGCTCGGCATCGAGAACGCCTTCGCCTCAGCCAAGCGCCGCGTGCCCGTCATCCTCTCGGTGTCCATCGAGACCATGGGCACCATGCTCGGCGGCCAGGACATCTCCGCGCTCGCCGACGCGGTCGCGCACTTCGACCTGCTCGCGGTCGGCATGAACTGCGCCACGGGCCCGGACTTCATGAAGGACCACCTGCGCCAGCTCGCGCAGCAGACCCGCTTCAAGACCATCTGCTACCCCAACGCCGGCCTCCCCGACGAGAACGGGACCTACAACGAGACGCCGGCCATGGTCGCGGCCAAGGTCGGCCGCTTCGCGCAGGAGGGCTGGGTCAACATCGTGGGCGGCTGCTGCGGCACCACGCCCGAGCACATCCGCCTGATGGCGGCCGAGGTCGCCTCCAAGAAGCCGCGCCGCCCTCCGACCGCCGCGCGCTCGGCGGTCTCCGGCATGGAATCCCTCTCGCTCGACGAGGACCGCCGTCCGCTGGTCGTGGGAGAGCGCACCAACGTCATCGGCGCCAAGAAGTTCAAGGAGCTCATCGTCGCCGGGGAGCTCGAATCCGCGGCGGAGCTGGCCCGCCACCAGGTCCGCGCCGGGGCGCACGTCATCGACGTGTGCCTGGCCAACCCGGACCGCGACGAGAAGGCCGACCTGGTCGCCTTCTTCGAGAAGGCCGTCAAGAAGGTGAAGGTCCCCTTCATGATCGACTCCACCGACGCGGAGGTCATGGAGGCGGCGCTGAAGATGTCGCCGGGCAAGTGCATCCTCAACTCCATCAACCTGGAGGACGGCGAGGAGCGCTACGAGGCCGTGGTCCCCCTCGCCAAACGCTACGGCGCGGCCCTCGTCGTCGGCACCATCGACGAGGACAAGCAGATGGGCATGGCGCTCACGCGCCGGCGCAAGCTCGACATCGCGAAGCGCTCGCACGACCTGCTCACGAAGAAGTACGGCGTGCTCGCCGAGGACATCATCTTCGACCCCCTCGTCTTCCCCTGCGCCACCGGCGACAAGAACTACTGGGGCTCGGCCGTCGAGACCATCGAGGGCATCCGTCTCATCAAGGAAGCCCTGCCCGGGACCAAGACCGTGCTCGGCATCTCCAACGTCTCCTTCGGCCTGCCCGCCGCCGGCCGCGAGGTGCTCAACTCTGTCTTCCTGCACCACTGCGTCGAGGCCGGCTTAGACTTGGCTATCGTCAACTCGGAGAAGCTGGCTCCCTACTCCCGGATCCCCGAGGAGGAGAAGAAGCTGTCCTGGGACGTCCTGACCTGGACCGGCCCCAACGACCCCAAGCATCCCGCCGGCTTCGACGCCGTCGCCGCTTTCGCCGCCCACTTCCGCGAGCGCAAGGCGACCGTCGCCGGCCCCTCGGAGCGCTCGAAGCTCCCCATCGACGAGCGGCTGGCGCGCAACGTGGTCGAGGGCTCGCGCGAGGGCCTCACGCAGGACCTCGACGAGCTCCTCAAGACCCGCCGCCCTCTCGAGATCATCAACGGACCGCTCATGAAGGGCATGGACGAGGTCGGCCGCCTCTTCGGCGACAACCAGATGATCGTCGCCGAGGTGCTCCAGTCCGCCGAGGCCATGAAGGCCGCGGTCGCGCACCTCGAGCCCCACATGGAGGTCGGCGACTCCGCCGCGCGCGCGACCTTGCTGCTGGCCACGGTGAAGGGCGACGTGCACGACATCGGCAAGAACCTCGTGCACATCATCCTCAAGAACAACGGCTACAAGGTCGTCGACCTCGGCATCAAGGTCGCGCCCGAGCAGCTCATCTCCGCCATCCGACTGCACAACCCCGACGTCATCGGCCTGTCGGGGCTGCTCGTGAAGTCGGCCCAGCAGATGATCGTCACCGCCGAGGACCTGGCAGCCGTGGGCGTGAAGCTCCCCATCCTCGTGGGCGGCGCGGCGCTCTCCTCGCGCTTCACGGCCAAGCGCATCGCGCCCTCCTACGACGGCCCCGTGTTCTACGCCAAGGACGCAATGACGGGCCTCTCCTTGTCCAACGACTACTTCGGCCCCGGCCGCGACGCCCTGCTGGCCAAGAACAAGGAGCTCCAGGCCTATCTCCAGCAGGACGTGCCCGCGCCCGTCGTCGGCGCGGAGACGCCCGAGACCCCGCGCGCGGTCATCACCCACGACGAGCCGCCGCCCACGCCGCCCGACCTGCGCCTGCACGCGCTGAACGATTTCGACGTCGCCGACATCTTCCGCTACGTCAACCCGGTGATGCTGTACGGCAAGCACCTCGGCCTGCGCGGCAACCTGGAGACCTTGCTCGCCGAGAACAACCCGAAGGCCGTCGAGCTGAAGGCCAACATCCAGGCGCTCATGGACGAGATCCTCGCGCGCAAGCTCATCACCGCCAAGGCCGTGTTCAAGTTCTTCGCGGCCGACTCCGACGGCGAGCGCCTCAACCTCTACGACTCCCCCTCCGCCAAGGTGCCGCTGACGTCCTTCGACTTCCCCCGCCAGTCCGCGCACGAGCGCCTGTGCCTGGCGGACTTCGTGCGGCCCGCTTCCTCCGGGACGCGCGACTACGTCGGCATGTTCGTGGTCACCTGCGGCGCCGGCATCCGCCAGCTCTCCGACGAGTACCGCGACAAGGGCGAGTACCTGCGCTCGCACGCGCTCCAGGCGGTCGCCATCGAGTCCGCGGAAGGCTTCGCCGAGCTGCTGCACGAGCGGCTGCGCAAGATGTGGGGCATCGGCGACCCCGCGAGCCTGACCATCAAGCAGAAGTTCCAGGCCCAGTACCGCGGCATCCGCGTCTCCTTCGGCTACCCCGCCTGCCCCAGCCTCGAGGACCAGACCAAGCTCTTCGAGCTCCTGCGCCCCGAGACCCATTGCGGCGTGACCTTGACCGAGGGCTTCATGATGGAGCCCGAGGCCAGCGTCTCGGCGCTCGTCTTCCACCACCCGCAGGCGCGCTACTTCTCCGTCGGTCAGCCCGGCATGCCGGGCGCCCCCGCGTGAGCCCGGCGCTGCTCGCGCTGCTCCTCGTCCCCGCCTCCTTCGCCGCCTCGCCCGCCGCCGACGTCGACAAGACCTTCGCCCGCATCTCGGTCCTGCTCGCCTCCGAGAAGGGCCGCCACGCCCGCGACATCGACGCCATCGACCGGCAGGCCTACGCCGAGGGAAAGGCGCTCGCGCGGCACGGCTGGCGCGCCGTCGAGCCCTTGGCCGCCGTGGCCCGGGACCTCTCGCGCCCCCCCAAAGAACGCCTGTTGGCCGCCTCCTTCCTCGCCTCGACCGGCGATCCGCTCGCCGCCGGCCCGCTGGGCGACATCATCCTCGACGGCAGGCAGGACCCGCTCACGCGCGCCGCCGCGGCGGAGAGCCTCGCCGCCCTTCCCGTGCGGCCGGAGACGGCGCGCCGCGTCATGACCGCCGCCCTGGCCGACCCCGCGCTGCCCCGGGAGGTCCTCGAGCCCGTCCTCGCCAAGACCGCCGTCGTCGGGCTCTTCGATCCGGAGCCCGGACGCCTCGCCGCGCGCCGCCTGGGCGACCGGCCCGAGGGGCGCGCGCTCGCGGCCGCCCGCCTCGTCGCGCGCTCGTTGGGACGCACGCACGGCGCGCGGGCCGTGGACGCCCTTCTCGACCTGCTCGCCTGGTATCCCGCCGGCGGGGTCATGCGCGGCGACGTCGTCGCCGCTTTGGACGCCAAGCG
Source organism: uncultured Elusimicrobia bacterium (assembly GCA_964618085.1). Classification (GTDB taxonomy): domain Bacteria; phylum Elusimicrobiota; class Elusimicrobia; order UBA1565; family UBA9628; genus GWA2-66-18. The sequence continues at coordinate 1,989 of CAZTZW010000146.1, read as the reverse complement.
CGCCGACCTGCTCGCCTTCCGCCGGCCGCAGGCGCGCGCCGCGCTCGAAGGCGCCCTGCGCTCCGAGACGGACGAGCCGGTCCGCATGATCGTCCTGACGCGCCTGGCCGCCGCCTACGGGCCCGAGCTCGCGCCTGCGCTCGGCCGCCTGAGCGCGCATCCCGACGCCGAGGTCCTCGTCGAGGCGGCGGAAGGTCTCGTTCGCGCGAAGGACCGCGACGCGGCGCGGCGCGCGCTGCCCGCCTTCGAAGCCGTCGCCGCGGGCGCGCTCAACGACCCGCGCTTTTCTCCCATGAACGGCCGCGTTGAGCCCGCAGAGCTGCTGGCCCGCCTGGAGAAGGCCGTCGCCGCGCTCAAGCCGGTCGCTTCGCTGCCCTGACCTACGCGCGCCGGCGCACCGCGCCCAGGCTGAACGCGACCCTCGCCGCGAAGACGTTGAGCGGATAGAAGTCGACCATCCGGAAGGCCTTGAGCATCAGCGCCCGCCGCACCCCCGCCCGCATCAGCGCCGACGCCACGAGGCCGCGTTCGCGAGTGGTCCCCTGTCGGAGCAAGGTCCAGGCCATGTCGCGCGCCTCCTCCTCGCCGTTGACGCTGCGCACGGCGACCAGAGACGCCCGGAGCACGTCGTCGCGCATCCCTTCCACCAGCCGGCTGACGGGGACTTCCGCGGACGGCGCGTGCCGGGCCGCCTCGACCGCCGCCAGCATGGTGTCGGTGAGCGACGGGATGGCGCGGGAGACTTCTTCGTAGGCGGGGGCGAGGGCCTCGAGCTGCAGCGCCTTCTCCAGCGCGAGGTCGAAGTACACGCTGTAGACGAGGCTCCGGTCCTTCGGCGCGGCGCGCGACGCCAGTCGCTGCGCGAAGACGTCGATGTTCTTCTGGTTCCACTCCACGCCCGTCATGACGAAGGGCCGCCCCAGTCCCAGCGCGGCGCTCATCGCCCCGTCGCCGGCCAGGACGGGCGGGGGCCGGGAGTACGCCATGAGCCCCACGAACAGCGGATGCGGGAGCGTGCCCGTCTTGACGATGTAGATGCGGCCCGGTTCCGCCCGCTCGGGCATGCTGCGGTCCGGCTCGATGACGGTGATGCGCCCGCGCAGCGCGTCGTCCTCCACGTCGCTGAGGCTGAATCCCGAGGGAGTGAACAGCGCGTAGCTGCCTCCGGTGCGCCGGGCCTCGACGGACAGGCCTTGGAGGTAGCGCTCGAACTGCGGCTTGACCTCCTTCATGCTGATGCCGTAGGCGAGCCCGGCCTGCGCGCCCGCGAGGACCTCTCCGGTCAGCACGGCCGTGACGGCGGCCGCCCCGGGGACCTCCGTGCGCGACGCCTCGTCGAGGACGAAGCGGCCGACCGTCTCGCGCGCGTGGCCGCGGAGCAGGCGGGCGATGGGGTCGGTATAGACCCCGGCGTCGCGGCGCGCGAGCCCGGCATGGCTGAGCTCCAGGCGCAGGCCCCCGATCATGATGGTCGCGACGTCGGTCCCGAGAGCCTCGGTGTTGCCGAACACGGTCTGCGTCAGGATCGCGCTGCGCTCCGTGACGGGGATGACGCCCTCGCCCGACTGCTGCCGGTCGATCCAGCGCAGGTCGCCCTTGCGGCTGAACTCCCCGTTGGGCGCGGCCAAGGTCATGACCAGGTCGGCCGGAGGATGGTCCGCGGGAAGGGTCTGCGGCCCGTAGACGCGCGCGTGCCCGTCGAACAAGGAGTCCCCGTCGCGGACGGGACGGCCCAGCAGGCGGGAGAGGATGCTCCGCTCCGTCGGATCCGCGATTAAGGTGACGCGCGGGGTGACGGCGTCCGGATGGCCGACCGTGCGGTCCAAGATGTCGAAGGTCGTGAGATAGGCGGCCGCGACGTCGCCGTGCCCGCCGCGGCTGCCGCGCACGTCGAAGACGATCTGCTTCGCGTCGGGGGCGGCGGCGGGCGGGGCGAGCGCGGCGGGCGCCATCGCCCAGAACAGTCCCTGCCACGGCAGGTACTCCAGG
>CAZTZW010000145.1:0-6793 GCA_964618085.1 uncultured Elusimicrobia bacterium | reverse complement strand
CCGGCGCCCTCCTCTCGCGGCGCCTTGGAGCGCGCGCTCCTGTCCGCCATCGAGTCCGAAGGGGTGTCGCCCGCCGCCCGCGAGGAAGCCGAGCGGGTGCTGTCTCGCCTGCTCGCGGCGCTGCCGGCGCCGGTCCTCTCCAGCCTCCACGCCGCGCGGGCGACCTTGGTGCTCGTCCCGGCCTCCCGGCACGCCCTCGATATGCCCCAGGCCGCGCTCCTGCACGAGCGGGGCGCCATGGAGACGACGGTGGACGGACGGCGCTGGCGGGAGGTGTCGAGCTTCTCCAACATCCCGCTCCCGTGCGGCGGCTTCGGCTGGTTCGTCAACGAGCGCGCGGTGCTGGGGGCGGCCGGCGAGAACCACAAGGGCTACACCCTCGTGCACGAGTTCTCCCACATGGTCGAGCATCACGGTCTCTCGGCCGCGCAGAAGGCGGCGCTCGCGCGCCTGCACGACGGCTATCGCGCCGTCGCCGCCATCGAGCGCCCCATCGGGCCCGACCTCTACTGGCCGTTCGCGGAGCTCTACGGCGTCCAGCGCAAGGAGTTCTTCCCGCAGATGACCAACGTCTGGCTCGACGCCTACCAGATCGCGCCCGGCCGGCGCGAGTCCCGCGGGCCGGCGTGGTTCGACCAGGTCCCGGCCTGGCTGCCGCCCGGGCCGGCGTTCACGTCGCAGGAGCGCTACCCGCGCGAGTCGTTCACCGGGAACCTCGACGAGATACTGGGAGCGTCGCGCCGGCACGAGCCTTTGCGGGCGTTCTTGAGCTCGGTGTGGGGGCCGTCGCGCTCCATCCTGGAGCCGCGCTAGCGCGTCAGGCGGTCGAAGTAGGACGAGCCGACGAGGTCGCGGAAGTCCCGGCGGCTGCGCAGACTCTCGAAGTCGCGGTCGTCGCGCGCCTCTTTGGCGCGCTTAGGGTCGCGCTCGACGGCCGCCCGCAGTTCCGCCACGGACTCGTCGGGCCGCCCCGACATCGCCAGCAGGGTGGCGTACACGTAGCGGTTCAGCGCGGATTCCGGCGCGAGGCTCGCCGCCGTGCCGGCCTCGGCGACGGCTCCCTCCAGCTCGCCTTCCGAGAAGAGCAGACGCGCGTTCGCCGCGTGGGCGCGAGAGCGCTCCAGCCGCACGCGCGGGTTGTAGATGCGCGTCAGGCGCCACGCATAACGGGTCGGCGTCGACAGGCTCTCGAAGAGCAGCAGGGCGCACGTGCCCAGCGGCGAGTAGTCCGCCCCGCTCCAGCGCCAGCTCGACGTGGGCCAGGTCATCCCGGGCCTGATGGCGAGGGTGCGCGTCGACAGCAGGGTCTCCGCGAGCCCCGGCTGCGCCTCGGACACGCGCGTGCGCACGGTCTCGGCGTAGCCTTTGCGGACGTAGCCGAGCTTGCCCAGCTCGCGCGTCACCTTCTCGTGGGCCGCGGGGTTCCAGGTGTTGGTCCCGGAGGCCTCGCGGAACCACTTCGTCGCGACCGCCTCGGAGCCGGGCTCGATGGTGAGCGTCCCCGCGCGCGAGGCGATGGGCTCGCCGTGGATGGCCTCCCCCAGCTTGGGGTAGACCAGCTGGGAGACCGCCACGGAGCAGGCGTCGTTCCAGCCGAGCACGGTGAACTCCTCCTTCTCGATGCCGACGGAGAGGACCGGCGCGGCGGACAGCACGGCGAGGAGCAGGGCGGCGTTCACGCGGGTATTCTAACGCTTCTCGAGCCGGCGGAGACCGCTCACGCCAGGTCGATCCAGTTCCATTCTTTCTGATAGAGGGCGAGCAGGCGCCCGCGCAGGAGGGCGTGCTCCGGGCGCGAGAGGCGCGCGTCGGAGGCGAGCAGGCTCTCCGCGTCCTCCTTGGCGGCGGCCAGCAGCTCCCCGTCCTTGAGGATGTCGGCCACCTTGAGGGTGAGCTCGCCGTGCTGGGCGGTGCCGAGCAGCTCGCCGGGGCCGCGCAGCTTCAGGTCCTCCTCGCCGATGCGGAACCCGTCGGCCGTGGCGACCATGGTCTCGATGCGCCGCCGTGCCTGCGGGGTCTTGGGGTCGGCCACGAGATGGCAGAAGGAGGCCTCCGCGCCGCGCCCGATGCGGCCGCGCAGCTGGTGGAGGCTGGCCAGACCGAAGCGGTCGGCGTTGGCGATGACCATGACGGTGGCGTTGGGCACGTCGATGCCGACCTCGATGACGGGCGTGGCGACCAGCACCTGCAGGCGGCCCGCGGCGAACTCGGCCATGACCTTGGACTTGGCCTTGCCGGGCATGCCGCCGTGGATGAGGCCCACGGTCAGCCCGGCGAACGCGTCGCCTTTGAGGCGCTCGAACTCGGCCTTGGCCGCCGACAGGTCCAGGCGCGCGCTCTCCTCGATGATGGGGTAGACGACGTAGGCTTGGCGTCCCTTGGCGACCTCGGCGCGCACCGAGGCGAAGGCTTCCGCCTCGGTCGAGAAGAGCGTCTGCGGGGTCACTTTGCCCGGCGGCATCTCGTCGAGCACGGAGACCTCGAGGTCTCCGTAGAGCGCCAGCGCGAGCGTGCGGGGGATGGGCGTGGCGGTCATGACCAAGAGGTCGATGAGCGAGCCCTTCTGGCGCAAGGTGGTGCGCTGACGCACGCCGAAGCGGTGCTGCTCGTCGATGACGGCCAGGCGCAGGCGGGGGAAGACGACGCCCTCCTCTAGCAAAGCGTGCGTCCCGACCAGGATGTCCACCTCGCCCTTGCGCACGGCCTCCAGCACGGCCTCCCGCTCCTTCTTGGCCAGGCGCGAGGTGAGCGAGGCGACGCGCACGTTCATCCCCTTGAGGACGCGGTCGAGGGTGGCGCGGTGCTGGTCGGCCAGGATCTCGGTGGGGGCCATGAACGCGCCCTGCCCGCCGTTCTCGACGGCCAGCAGCAGGGCCGAGATGGCCACGACGGTCTTTCCCGAGCCGACGTCGCCTTGGAGCAGGCGCGTCAGCGGGTGCTTCTGGCGCATGTCGTCGAATATCTCGTTGATGACCCGCTTCTGCGCGCCGGTCAGCTCGAAGCCGAGCTTCTGCCGGAAGGGCGAGAGCAAAGTCCGTTTGATCTCGTAGCCGAAGCCCTTCACGATCTCACGCGTCTGGCGGCGCTTGAGCAGCCAGGCCATCTCGAGCAGGAGGAGCTCCTCGTAGGCCAGGCGCGCGCGCGCGGCCTCCAGCTCGGCGTCGGAGCGGGGGAAATGGACGCCGCGCAGGGCCTGCGCCGCCGCGAGCAGGCGGCGCTTGGACATGAGACCCGGCGGCACGGCGTCTCGGGCCTCCTCGGCGTGAGCGGCCACCGCGGCGAACTGCAGTTCGCGCAGGAAGCGCTGGGACAGGCCCTCGGTCAGCGAGTAGACGGGCGTCAGGCGCGCGACGTGGATGAGCGCGCGCTCGTCGTCCACCGGGTAGTGTTCGTCGACGTGGAGCTCCCGCACGCCGGCCAGGTCGGCCTCGGCGCGGCCCACCACCCAGAGGTCGGCGCCTTCCCGGACCTCTTTCTTGAGCGCCGAGAACACGTCGAAGCGGCGGGAGAGGTGCTTGAACCACACGCACTCGACCTTGCCGTGGGCCGTGGCCAAGGACGCCTTGTACAGGGCGAGCCTGGGCCCGGCTCCGACGAGGTTGGCGCGCAGGACGCGCCCGCGGGCCACGACGATGCCGGCCGTCGTCGGCAGGCGCAGGTCGGCGGACTCGTGCCGGTCCTGCCAAAGGCGCGGGTAATGACCCAGCAGGTCGCCCACGGTCTTGATGCCGAGGTGCTCGAAGAGGGTGGCGCGCCGGGGACCCACCCCCTTGAGGAACTGGATGGGCTTCTCGAGGCCCCCGCTCATAGGGTTGCGGCCCGACGGGGGCCTTTGCTAAGATGTTCCTTCGAGGTAATCATGAGCTTCAAGTGCGACATTCCCGGCTGCAACAAAGGTCCCCACGCGGGCTGGTCTTATAGCCACTCCCACAAGGGCACCAAGCGCGTCTTCCGCCCCAATCTCCAGCGACAGAAGGTCGTCATCGCCGGAAAGACGGTGAGCGCGTACGTTTGCACGGACTGCATCAAGTCCGGCCGCGCCATCCGGCCGACCCGATAATAGCCAAACCGTCCTTCCCTCGGGAAGAGGGGGCGCAGAGGGCCTGGGCGACAGCCCTGGCCCTCCTCGTTTTGGCGGTGCCCCTGGCCAATCCCGACCTGTTCTGGCACCTCTCGTCCGGGCGCTGGATCTGGCAGAACGGCCGCGTCCCGACGAGCGACCCGTTCTCGTTCACGCGCGGCGGCGAGCCGTGGCGCGACTTCGAGTGGCTGTTCCAGCTCGCCGTCTACGGGCTGGAGCGGGCGGGCGGCCTGTGGCTGCTGCGGCTCGTCAAGGCGGCGCTGCTGGCGGCGTGCTGGCTGCCCATCAACGGCCTGCTGCGGGACCGCGCCGTGGGGCCGACGGGCCGCTGCCTCGCGCTGGCGTTCTGGGCCGCCGTCGTCTTCCCCCAGTCCGACCTGCGGCCGGACCTGCTCTCGCTGCTGTTCTTCTCCATCCTGCTGCGTCGTCTCGACCGGCCGGCCGAGCCGTTCCCCTACGCGCTCCCGCTGTTCATCCTCTGGGCCAACGTCCACGCCGGCTTCGTCTTCGGCCTCCTGCTCTACGCCGTCATGGGGCTGTCCTGCCTGCTGGAGCGCCGGCCTTTCCCGAAGTCCCTCGCCGTCGAGGCCGCCGCCGCCGTCCTGGGGACCTTCGTCAACCCTTACGGCTGGCGCGTATGGGAGGTGGTCATCCTGCACGGGGCGCAGGGGGCGTCCATCAGCCGCTACGTCCAGGAGTGGGGCATCCCCTCTTTGCGCTCGCCGATGCAATGGAGTTATTTCGCGGCGCTCGTGCTGTTCGCGCGCCTCGCGCGGCATCACTACGCCGTGCGCCCGCCGTTCCCGCTCCTCGTCGGATTGGGCGCCGCGGTCGCCTCCGTCGTGTCAGCGCGCTTCGGCCTGTTCTTCGCCGCGGCCGGGGCGTCGTTCCTCTTCACCGTGCATCCCCGCCCGCAAGCGCGCTACGCCCTGCCGGGTCTGGCCGTCCTCACGGCGCTCATGCTGCCGGCGGCCTCGCGCCTGTCCTGGGCGCGCCCGCTCACGGAGTCCTACGTCGCGTCTCGCGCCGTCGAATTCATCGTCCGCGAGGACGCCGTCCTCCGGGGCCTGCGGATGTTCAACACCTACGAGTGGGGCGGCTACCTCGGCTGGCGCCGTCCCGGCGCGCCGGTCTTCGGGGACGGCCGCTACCTGTTCCACGGCCAGCTCCCGGAGGCGGAGGCCGCGCTGGCCTCCGCGCCCGCGTTCGCGGACTTCGTCGCGCGGCACCGCCTGGAGGCGGTCCTCATCAAGAACTACCCGAACCGGCTCCCGACCAAGCGCCGTTATAAGGACGGCACGGAGACCGAGTTCCTCCGTCCCTGGCACCTCTTCCTCCTGCCGCGCGAGCGCTGGGCGCTGGTCTACTTCGACCGCCAGGCCCTGTTGTTCGTGGACCGCGCCAAGGTCTCCGCCGACTGGCTGTACGCCCACGAGTATCGCTGGCTGCGTCCCGGCGACGAGGCCGCTCTGGCCGACGCGCTGTCGCGCGGCGAGGTCCCGGCCGAGGCGCTCGAGGCCGAGCGCGTCCGCCAGGCCGCCGAGTCGCGCCCGCTGTGACCGAGTAGGCGTTGACGCCGGACGGTTCCGGGGCTATCTTGGGGGTATGAAACACCTCTTCCTGCTCGCCGCCCTGTGCTTGGCCGTCTCTCCCGTCCACGCCGATGATCATGACGACGATGAAGACGGTCCCTACGAGCGTCCGGGCATCGCGGAGGAGGGCTCCGGTCCCAAGGACTCCCACTTCCGGCGCCGCGACGACGATGACGAGCGCGGGCGCCGCGGCTCGCGCGGGGAGGGCGGCGGCGGACGCATGGGCCGCGAGAAGGGCGGCGAGGGCCGGCGCGGCGGCTTCGGCGGCGGCCACATCGACTCCGCCATGAAGGAGAAGTTCGAGAAGACGCGCGCCGCCCACGAGAAGGTCCGCGAGCTGACCAAGAAGCTGCGGCAGGCCAAGGAGTCGGAGAAGCCCGCGCTCAAGAAGGAAGCCCGCGCGGCGCTCTCCGAGCTCTTCGACGCGCGCCTGGCCATGGAGCAGTCCATGGTGGACAAGATGAGCGAGCACCTGGCCGAGAAGAAAGAGAAGCTCGCCAAGAAGAAGGCGGCCAAGGACAAGCTCGTCGATGAGAAGCTCGACAAGCTGGCGGGCGACGCGCCGAGCTGGGACGATTGACGGCCGCGTGAACTACGGTAGAATCTGCGCATGACCAACGCCATGCGCAAGGGAAAGCTCGAGTGGGTCGTGTCGGCGGCCCTGCTGGTCGCGTGCGCGCTCGCCGGTCTCTGGGCGCCGCGCTCGACGCCCGCGGCCGTCCCGGGCTCGCTCAACGCGGGCGACGTCGGCTGGATGCTCACGGCCACGGGCCTGGTCTTGCTCATGACGCCGGGGCTGGCCTTCTTCTACGGCGGCATGGTCCATAAGAAGAACGTCATCTCGACCATGCTCCAGAGCTTCGTGTGCATGGGCGTGCTCTCGCTGCTGTGGGTGGTCGTCGGCTTCTCGCTGGCGTTCGGCGACTCCTGGGGCGGCCTCGTCGGAGACCCCCGCACCTTCCTGTTCTTCAAGGGCGTGGGAGCGGCCGCCGACCCGCGCTTCGCGGCCACCATCCCGCTGGCGCTGTTCGCCATGTTCCAGCTGAAGTTCGCCATCATCACGCCCGCGCTCATCACGGGCTCTTTCGCCGAGCGGGTGCGCTTCTCGAGCTACATGCTC
>CAZTZW010000144.1:5204-6838 GCA_964618085.1 uncultured Elusimicrobia bacterium | reverse complement strand
GGTGGCGAAGCCCTCGTTGAGCCAGGCGTGGGACCACTCGCGGCAGGTGACGAGGTCACCGAACCACTGGTGGGCGAGCTCGTGGGCGACCAAGGTGTCCAGGTCGTGGTCGAGCGCGGCCTGCTCGTCGATGAGGCAGGCGTCGGTCTGGGTGGTGGCGGTGGTGTGCTCCATGCCGCCCGGGTACTCGGCGACGGCGACCTGGGCGTAGCGCGCGTAAGGATAACGGACTCCGGTCTTCTCGGAGAAAAGCTTCATGGCGGCCGCCGTCCTGGCGAAGCCGCGCTTGGCGTCGGCCTCGCGGCCCTTCTCGCAGTAGTACACCAGCGGGATGCCGTCCCACTCCTCGACGACCTCGGCGAAGCGGCCCACGGCCAAGGTGATGAGATAGATCGAATGGCGGCGGTCCATGCGCCAGTGGAACACCTCTTTACCGCCCTTGCTGGTCCGCTCGAGCAGGATGCCGTTAGAGACCGCGACGAAGCCCTTGGGCACGGTCGCGCGGACCTCGGAGGTCGTCTTCTCGCCCGGGAAGTCGTGGCAGGGGAACCAGCGCTTGGCGTCCTCGGGCTGGGACTGGGACCACATCTGGACCGGGTTCTCGCGGTTGTGCGGGCCCGGGTAGACGAAATGGAGGCCGGACTTGGGCTTCTCGACCGCGTAGGTCGTCGAGACGACGGTCTCGGAGGTCTCGGAGAGGACCTTGGGCAGGTGGACGGTCAGACGGCCGCCCTTGTTCTCGAAGCGGGCCTTCACGCCGTCGACTTCGACTTTGGTGACTTTGAGCTCGACGGCGTCGAACTCCACCTTGCGCACGCCGGCGCGCAGGGCCTTGACCGTCGTCGAGCAGATGCCGGCCAGGCGCTGGCGGGCCATGTCCACCGACAGGTCCAGGGAGACGTGCAGGGTCTCGCAGGCGCGGTCGCGGGCGTAGACGGGGGTGTCGCCCAACAGGGCGGCCGGGACGCCGGGGGCGTCCGCTCCGTGACGGTGTCCGCAGCTCACGAATTCCCTGTCGTTCCTCATGATATGGCTCCTATGACTGTAAAAGCGAGCGGACCACCGCCGCGTCGTGGTGGTCCGTTCGATGACGCGTGGCGCCGCGTCAGTCCCCTTTCATCTTCTGCAGCGCGTCGCGGGCCGCGGCCTGCTCGGCGTCCTTCTTCGTCTTGCCCGTCCCGCGTCCCAGCTCCGTCTCGCCGAGGCGCACCACGATCTTGAACGTCTTGTCGTGGTCCGGTCCCTCGGACGCCGTCAGTTCGTAGGCCGGCGGCGACTTGTGGCGCTTCTGAAGGACTTCCTGGAGGCGGCTCTTGTGATCCGCCTCCAGGAGGTCTACGTGCTTGCCGGCGCACCACGACCGGATGAAGCGCGCGGCGGGCTCATACCCGCCGTCCAGGTACATCGCCCCGATGACGGCCTCCACGGCGTTGGCCAGGAGGCTCTGTCGGGTGCGGCCGCCGGTGTTCTCTTCCCCCACCCCTAGATAGAGATAGGTTCCGAGACCGAGCTCCTCGGCCCAAACCGCGAGGCTCGGACGCGAGACCAAGGAGGACTTCTTCTTCGACAGGTCCCCCTCGGGGAGCCCCGGGTGCTCGACGTAGAGCTGGTGCGCGACGACCGCCGCCAGCACG
>CAZTZW010000144.1:0-5194 GCA_964618085.1 uncultured Elusimicrobia bacterium | reverse complement strand
CAGCCGTTCGTTATGGGCCCCGCTCCCGCTCTCGGACGCGAAAGACTTGTGCGACAAGGCCTGCTTGAGCAGGCCCGCGTCCTTGAAACGGTAGCCGATGACCTCTTCGAGCGGCTTCGGCACCGGCGCTCGCTTACTTCTTGGCGTGCGCGGTGATGTAGTCGATGGCCTGGCCGACGGTCTGGATCTTCTCGGCCTGCTCGTCGGGGATCTCGGTATCGAACTCCTCCTCGAGGGCCATGACGAGCTCGACGGTGTCGAGGGAGTCGGCGCCGAGGTCGTTGACGAAGTGCGCGGCCGGGGTGACCTCGGCGGCGTCGACGCCCAACTGCTCGACGATGATCTGCTTCACGCGGTCAGCGATGTCAGCCATGGTGTTCTATCTCCTTTACATGTATCCGCCACCGTTCACGTTGAGCACGTGACCGGTGATGTAAGCGGACTCATCCGACGACAAAAAGAGCACGGCGCGCGCGACGTCCGCCGGGTCGCCCATACGGCCGAGCAGGATCTTCTCGATGAGCTTCTTCTTGTGCTCCTCGGGAAGGCCGACGGTCATGGACGTGTTGATGAAGCCCGGCGCCACCGCGTTGGCGGTGATGGTGCGCGAGGCGAACTCGCGGGCGATGGACTTGGTCAGAGAGATGAGGCCGCCCTTCGAGGCGGAGTAGTTGGCCTGGCCGGCGTTGCCTTCCTGGCCGATGACCGACGCGATGTTGACGATGCGGCCGTAGTGGGCCTTGAGCATCGGCTTGATGCAGGCCTTCACCATGTTGAACGCGCCCTTGAGGTTGACGTTCATGACGGCGTCCCATTCCATCTCGGACATGCGCATCAGGAGGTTGTCCTTCGTGATGCCGGCGTCGTTGACCAGGATGTCGATCTTGCCGTACTTCTCCATCACGGCCTTGACCACGGCCTCGCACTGGTCGAGCTTGGTCACGTCGCAGCCCATGCCGAACGCGACGCCCTTGCCGCCGTCGAGGGCGGCGGCCGAAGCGGCCGACTTCTCGCCGTTGACGTCGACGATGACGACCTTCGCGCCCTCGGAGATGAATATCTCCGCGGTCGTGTAGCCGATGCCTTGGGCCGAGCCGGTGATGATGGCGACCTTGTCTTTGAGGCGGACGCCGGTGGCGGGCACCGGCCGGGTCAGGGTCTCAGTGGTCATAATCAGTGGGTGTTTTATACCAAAAAAGAATCAGGTATTTCGCAAAGGTTCTTCGGCGGGCGCCGGCCGTCCGGGCTTCTCCACCACCCCGGCGATCTTCTTGTCCAAGGCCGCTTCCGCCGTGTGCTGGCACATCCGCAGAGCGTTGGCGATGGCCTTGGCGTTGGAGGAGCCGTGGCACACGATGACCGAGCCGCGCACGCCCACCAAGGGCGCCCCGCCGTACTCGTCGTAGGACATCTTCTTCTTGAGCCGGTTGAAGGGGCCACGCAGGAACAGGGCCGGCAGCCGGTGCCGCCAAGACGCCATCATCTCGGCCTTGAGAAGCCCCATCATGGCCTTGGCCGTGCCTTCCATCGTCTTGATCAGAACGTTGCCCACGAAGCCGTCGCACACCACCACGTCGGCGTTGCCGGCCGGCACGTCGCGCCCTTCCACGCAGCCCTTGAAGCCGGCGACCTCGGCCTTCAGCAGAGGGAAGGACTCCTTCACGAGGTCGTTGCCCTTCCCCTCCTCCTCCCCGATGGTCAGGACGCCCACCGTGGGAGAGGCGATGCCGTAGCCGTGCTTGGCCAAAAGGGACCCCATCTGGGCGAACTGCACCAAGTGCCAGGGCTTGCAGTCGACGTTGGCGCCCGCGTCCAACAGGACGGTAGTGCCCTTAGGCGTCGGGATCGGCACCGCGATAGCCGGCCGCAGCACGCCCGGCACGCGCTTCAGATGCCACAGGGCCGCGACCATGGTCGCCCCCGAGTTGCCGGCGGACACGAACCCCGCCGCCTTGCCCTGCGCCACCAGCTCGGCGCACACCATGATGGACGCGCGCGGCTTGGCCCGGCACGCCGCCGCCGGTTCTTCCGTCATCCCCACTTCGTCGGGCGCGTCCACCACCTCGAAGCGGTCCATCCCGATACCCCGGGAAGACAGATCGGCCCGGAGCTTCTGCTCCGGGCCGACCAGTATCACCTTCGTGCCGAACGCGTTGGCGGCTTGGAGAGCTCCCTCGATGTTGGGAGCCAGTCCGTGGTCGCCTCCGACCGCGTCGAGCGCGATTCTCAATTAAAGGTTGAGACTACTTCGACTCGCCCTCGCCGCCCTCAGGCTTGTCGCCGCCCTTCTTCTTGGTCTTCGGCGGGCGCACCAGGATACCGTTGTAGTACCCGTCGGCGGAAATCGTGTGCGGGCGATGCCAGCGGCCGTCCTTGTCCTTGGACATGGCGACCGGCTCCAGCTTCCAGTTGGCGGAGCGGCGGGAATCGCGGCGAGAGCGTGTATGCTTGCGTTTGGGGTTAGGCATGGTGGTCCTCTAAATCGTCTGTTTATGCGTGCTAAGCCTGTTAATTCTATCCTTTATCGGCCTAGGAATCAACGAGCTTCAGGCGGAATCAGCCGTATCCGCCCCTGCGAAGGCCCCGACGAGTCATGCCCGCAGTCCTTGATGTTCTTATTGGCCCGACAGGTCTGGCACATCCCCTTGCAGTCCGGCCGGCAGAGGATCTTGAGGGGCTGCGCCAGCACGATGGCCTGGCGCACATCCTCAGTAAGGTCGATAGGCCCCGCGTCGAGAGGCGCAACAGTCTCGACTTCCCCCTTGAATGCCCCGGACACGGGGACCAGGCAGCGCGTGCACTCGATGAGCCAGTTGCCGGATACATGGCCGTTGAACATGGCCTCGTCATCCTGCTTGGTCAGGAGCCCCTTGATGGTGAGTTCCCCCGCCAGCTTGCCGTCATCGACGGTGTCGGGAAAGAGGTCAGCCGGCACCTTAACCTCGATGTTCTCGAGGCCGGACTCTTTCACTTCTGTAAGCGAAAATTGAAGTGCTTCAGGCACGAGAGTGATGGTATCAAAATGGAGATTGCTAGGAGTGGATTTGGAAATTCCTTCTATTACATCCACATCCTATTTATAATGCATCCATGGCTGATTCTCCAAAGTTAACTCCGTATGCCGCTGATATCCTGCAAGACCCTCGAGTCCTCACGTGTGCTTGGGAAAAGGCTCGGGATTGGTACAGGAATGAAACGCGGCCTGAGCCTGAATATACGGAATGGACACTTAACCCAGACCAGCATTTGCGTAAGCTCGCTCAGGATATTGTGAGTGGCGCGTATATCCCGGGGCGTTTCCCTTTGGTTCCCTACCCTAAGAAGGGAGGAGAAATTCGTCACTACGCCGAGCCAAGTGTTCGAGACCAGGTCGCATTCATACTATTTGGAGTTTTGCTGGCCCCCTTATTTGAAGTTCGTTTTGAAAATTGGTCATTCGGAAATCGCTGGTTTCGTGAAATGAGTCTTAAGACGGATTCTCCGGATTCCGAGCCGAAATGGCAGGCAGGCTACTACAAGCTGTCAGACAAAAATCTAAGCGTTCCCTATTCCCGATCATATGGGCTGTTCAGGCGGGTTGCGCACTGGCGCGCGAAACAAATGCTTGGAGGGCGGCTTGGCGCAAAAGAAGATGAATGGGCAGAGGAAGTGGAAGACGTCGGGCTAAAGGAAAGCGACTATGCCGCTGCGTTGCTGCCTTATCACAAGGTCAAATTCGCGAAGCCTGGAAGACTAAAGCGCGAGAAGGCGATCTTTTTTTCCAGACTGGACATCGCGAAGGCATACCCCTCTATTAGTAGAGAAGAATTCGCGCGAAGAGCCAGAAACCTGATAGTACAGGCCCCCCCTTCCCCACAGGAAGTAATTAGTGCATTTCCTTCTAATAGCGTATGGCGTCGTCTGGAGGAAGAGCGCGATAGGGCTTCAGCAGTGTCACTTCTGGAGTACTGGCTTCGCATGCTTAAGGGTGTTCAGTTCCATGACGGAATAGTTGGCGACAGTTGGCTTGCCACGCTCAAGGAAGACGCGACATCACGAGAAAAGGCGCAACATGACAGGTTGCTAGTTGCTAGTAAGAGCGGGGCGTTTGGGCTGCCGACGGGGCTGGCCGTCTCAGGTCTGTTATTCAATATTGCTCTCTCGGACTTTGATCGGGCGATGCAAGCGCAATTGCAGAAGGACGGAGTCTTCGACGGAATTATTCTCAGATTCGTCGATGACATCATTCTGATTGGGTGCACAAAACGCTCGCTCACAAAGCTTCTTTCCAAAGTCGATGACTACTTTGTTGGCACAAGTGAGAAGTTGGGGCTGGACATTTCTTGGAGAAAGGCGCGGCCCGAAAAGTTGTGGGAAGCGATGAAGGTGCATCAAAACCTACCTGTCGGCAAGCTGCTCGCCAAAAATCTGAAGGAGTGTGTAAATTATTGGGAAGAAGCGGCTCTTACCTCGAAGGACCTTAAGGAGTTTGTTACAGACCTTGTTGAACAGCTCAGCGAATTGGGGAGTGAGACGGTGGACGACCTGCTTGGGGAGCATGGGGAGGTCCGACTAAGACAGCTCCACGACCTTGTTAGAGTCCGCCGCGATGATAGCGAGGTGAAGGATGAGTCTCGCCTATCGTTCGCGGCCACGCGCTTGGCCCGCCACCCCCTTCCTTTCTGGCTGAAGTATCACCAAGAAAGCACCGAGGCTGACCCGGGATTAAAGCTCGCACTTGTCGAGATCCGGCGCTCTATTTCCATGGCCATTGAGCAGATTCCATGGAGGTTTAGAATTTGGCAGGCAGTCATCGCCGCAGCGGTGCGATTAGTTGATGATGACGGGAAAAGAAGCCCCGAAGACATTCGCAGGTCGATGCGGTGGCTTGAAAGCGTCATTAAGCCCCTTGCTCTGGGAGGTGCTTGGGAGGAGGCCTTCCCGGGAGCCCCCTTGTCAGACAAGAGTCAAAAGCATCGGGATGCTCTCGCGGTTTCCTTTTTGAGAACCTGCTTCTGGAACGCGTGGGCACGAACAGTCCGTGCTCTCGACTTTGCGAATCCAAATGAGCTCCTGAGTGATGAGCTTTATTCAAAGTGGGATACATCGCACTGGGCATGGCACATCATCCCAGAGAGGCGACTCCCCGAGGTTTTCAGCGCCCTCGCTGATATGAACCGATGGGTGAAAATCCTTTACCCCCAGGGAACTGCTG
>CAZTZW010000143.1:0-6845 GCA_964618085.1 uncultured Elusimicrobia bacterium | reverse complement strand
ACTGAAGATCACCTGCATCAAGGACAAGGGGCGCCTCTGCACCGAGGAGGAATCGACCATCGAGCTTGGCCTCCGAAGCGACGGCACGCTCGCCGGTTGGAGGCCGCGCGGCTCGCGATGATGCAATCCGCTTTCTCAGAAGGCATGCTGCTCATCGCAGACGCGGTATTCATGGAGAACGAATGACGAAGTCTATCTACTTGGTGATCGCGCTGATGGGATTTGCCGGTGCGGCGCACGCCGATGTCAGCGACTCGGGCAACCTCACGATCGGCGGACAGGGCGTCATAGTGGGCACCATGACCGTCCAAGGCAGCGCCTTCAGCGTGGGAGGCACGACCTTCAGTGTCGCGGGCGGCAGCGTCACGCTCGGCGGGCAGCTGAACGCAGCGACGGCGGGCATCAAGTGGGCGGACGGCTCGACCAGCACGACGGCGGCGGGTGGTTCCGCCGCCCCGGTCGTCGTATCTTCTCACGGAATCATCCCGGGACTAATGACGACGAATACCGTCTCATACGTATGCGTGGCGAATTCTACTCGTACCATCACCGGCAACGGGAGCAGAGTCTTGATCACATTCGCCGGCAACACTTACAACACGAACGGCAGTGATTCCTTCGATCTCGGAGTGCTAAGGAACGGCGTCAATCTGGGTGGAGGCCGCGCCATCGCGCACAACACGGCCAAGGCGGCGCCATACTACTACGATGACGATTCGTTCTCATTCATCGATGACACCGCCCCCACGGGAACGAAGTCCTACTGCTTATGGTTCGCGATGAGTGGGAACACCGGCTATCTCTGCTCGAGCGGCAGCGGACCGTGCCAATTCTCCGTGACGGAAATACATTAGGAGGCCCGATGAGAGCCCTGCTTCTCCTGCTCTGCCTGACGATCACGACGGTCTCCTCTGAGGCGCGCGAGCACCGCTTCAAGAAGAAGATAGTCCCTCACAAGCTCCACGCGGAGCTGCGGGCCGGGGGATTCGCCATCGAGCGCATCGAGTGCTTCGGGCAGGAGTTCGACGATTGCCGCGCGATATTCCCGGACGCCGAGAAGAAGGATCCAACGAGCGTCATCCAGGCGCATGTATACGAGGATCTGCGAGCCGAACGACTCGCCTCCCGGAACGAAGCGATTCTCCTCGTCAAGAAGCTGAAGGCGCAAGATATCGCCAATGCCGAGCGCGACCGCTTGCTTTACCTGATGGCTAAGATGCTGGCCTTGGACTGACCGCGCCAGGGCTCTGTGAGCCCGATCAGCCTGATGTCCTAGACGTCGAGGCGGGAGGTCAGGAAGGCGTAGGAGAACATCGCCCGGGAGGGCAGGTCCACGAGCACCGCGTAGGCCGCGGCGGCGCGCTCGTCGAAGACGGCGGGATGGTAGGCCAGCAGGATGGCCATGCTGCCCGCGATGCGCCAGACGGCGGCGTACACGACGAGGTTCGAGCCGCTCACCGGGGCCGCATCGACGCTATGCCGCCCCTGCCAGAGGTTGCGGAAACCGATGGCGCAGCCCGCCACCCAGAACGCCCCCAGCATGAAGGTGAGCGGGCCCGGCCATCTGAACTGGTCGGCCCAGGTGAAGAAGGCCTGCATCAGCGGGGCGCATACGGCGAAAGCGCAAAGGACGTAGGCCCAGCGCGGCGGAACGGGGTCTTCGTTCGAAAGCGCCCGCTTGCCCAAGACCCACGCGGCCGCGACGAGCAGGATGTCGGTGACCAGCCAGGACGGCGCCACGGCGTTGGCGGCGATGTAGTGGCCGAAAGCGGTCTTCACGAGGTAGACGATGCCCATGCAGAAGACGAGCACGCCCAGTATGCCGGCCGCGGGGACCGTGCCGGCGGCGCTCGGCTCAGCCGACGAGCGCGGGAAGCGGCGCGAGACCAGGTGCGCCGCCATCACGGCGAGCATCCCCCAGTCGAAGCAGGCGGCGGCCAGAGCGCCCGTCTCGATGCCGAGGATGCCCAGCCCGTCGAGGACGGACTTGGTGTAGACGCCCTCGTAGACGAAGGCGAAGGCGGCTCCCAGGACGAAGACCTTCGCCGCCCCCCCGCCGCGCCGGTTAAGGAGCAGCTCCAGCGCGAGGAAGCCGGCGAGGTACGGCACCGCCCAGTCCCAAGGCCGCAGGAGCCCCGCCCAGCCCATGGTGGCGAGCGTGCCGCCCAGGAGCAACGCGATGACGGCCTCGGCGGCGGCGCGCGGGAGCATGGCCGTGTCTTACGGCTTGAGCGCCACGGCCTCTATCTCGATGGAAGCGCCCTTGGGAAGGGCGGTGACTTGGACGGCCGCCCGCGCGGGGAACGGCGCTTTGAAGTGCTTCGCGTAGACCTCGTTCATCGCCGCGAACTGCCCCAGGTCGGTCATGAACACCGTGACCTTGGCCACGTTCTCCATGGTCAGGCCCGCGGCGAGCAGGACCTCCCGCACGTTATGCAGGCACTGCTCGGTCTGCTCCGCCACCCCGCCGGGGACGGGCTGTCCCTTCGCGTCGAGCGGTATTTGTCCGGAAACGAACACGAACGGCCCCGCGTCGAGCCCCTGAGAGTAGGGCCCGACGGCGCCCGGCGCCTTCGCCGTCACGACGGGCATGCGCTTCATTTGAGGGCGGAGAGCAGCTTCTCGTTGGTCTTGTGGAGACGGAGCATGTCGGTGAGGCCCTTGATGGCCTCGATGTCGCCCATGCCCGCCACCGCGCGGCGCAGCTTGTACACGCCCTCGAGGTAGTCGGGCGGGAACAGCTTCTCTTCTTTACGGGTGCCGCTGTCGCGGACCTTGAGCGCGGGGAAGATGCGCATCTCGGCCGCCTGGCGGTAGAGGACGAGCTCCATGTTGCCGGTGCCCTTGAACTCCTGGAAGATGATGTCGTCCATCTTCGAGCCCGTGTCGACGAGGATGGTGGCCAGGATGGTGAGAGACCCGCCGCCCTCGAGCTTGCGCGCCGCGCCGAACATGCGGCGCGGCGTCTCCATCGCGCGCGAGTCCAAGCCGCCGGACATCGTGCGCGCGCCGGTGGCGAACTGGTTGTACACGCGCGCCAGGCGCGTGAGAGAGTCGAGGAGCAGGAACACGTCGTGTCCCTGCACGACCTTCTCCATGACCACGCGGAACAGGTCCTCCGCGATCTTCTTATGCTGCTGGTAGGTCTGGTCGGAGGAGGACGCCCACACCTCGGCCGGGATGGAGCGCTTGAAGTCGGTGACCTCTTCGGGGCGCTCGTCGACGAGAAGGCAGTACTGCAGGACCTTCGGGTCCACCGCGTGGACCGCGTTGGACACCTGTTTAAGGAAGGTCGTCTTGCCGGCCTTGGGCGGCGCGACGATGAGGCCGCGCGTGCCCTTGCCGATGGGCGCGAGCAGATCGAGAGCGCGCATCGAGATGTCGGTGGAGCCCTTCTCGAGCTGGAACCACTGGTAGGGGTCGACCGGCGTGAGCGCCGAGAAGGCCTGCTCCACGTCGGAGCGCTGCGGGGGCTTGGGCGGCTGGATCATGCCGTTGCCGCCGCCCTGCTGGCCGCCGTGCTGCTGCTGGCGGTTGTGCCCGCCGTGCTGGCCGTGGCGGTTCTGGTTGTGCTGACCGCCGCCTCCCCCGCCCCCGCCGCGATGACGACGGCGCCGGCGGCGACCGCCGCCGCCCCCGCCGCCCTGGTGGTGCTGCTGCCCGCCGTGCTGCTGGCCGCCGCCTTGGTGGCCGCCCTGCTGGCCTCCGCCGCCTTGCTGGCCGCCGCCCTGGGGAGCGCCGCCGCCCGAAGATTGTCCGCCGCTGGGGTTCTGCTCGTTCATGTTCTTAACCTCTTGGTATCGCTGCGCCCGTCCACATCTCCTCGGCTCCCGGGAACTCCCCGGGCCAACGCGCGTCCAGACCGGCGAGCGCGTGGCCGAGGTAGGCCGCGCACGCCGCTAACATCTCCGCCGGGGCCTTGCCCGGCAGGCACGACTCCGCGGCGGCGTGGCCCCAGGGAAGGCCCTGGGCGTTGCCGCGGGAAAAATGAGGAGCGCTCTCGAGCGCCCACGCGAGTACGACGGCGGAAACGCCGAAAGACGCCGCGCGCTCGCGCAGACGCGCCTCGCCCCAGATCCCGTCCCAGGACGCGTCGAGCTCGGCGAAGACCGCTTGGGCGCGGGCCTCGGGCTCGGCGGCGCACAGCCAGCGCAAGGTGAGGCTCCACTCGGCCACGGCGCGCAGCAGCGGCAGGGCCTCGTTGGCGTGGCCGCGCTCGCACAAGGCGCTCAGCGCGTTGGCCGCCGACACCGCGCGGGCGGCGAGGATGAGGCAGGCCTTGTCCGCGGTGGAGGGGTTCTTCAGGCTGCGGCCCACCTTCGAGAATCCCGCGTCCACGCGGACCTTGGCGACGCCGACGACGGAGAGGAGCTCTTTCATGCGTCGAAGGGGTGCAGGCCGACCTTCTTGATGGAGGTGCCGAGCATGCGCGTGCCCAGGCGGCCGAAGCGCTCGGGCGCGTCGGAGGCGTAGAAGACGCGAGAGCCGCGAGAGCCTTTCTTGGCGCGCAGGCCGAGCCGGGCCAGCACGCGCTCGGTCTCGACCGCGGTCTCGGCGGCCGAGTCGATGAGGCGGACCTTCGGGCCCATCACCTTGGCGAGCACGGGCTTGAGGTACGGGTAATGCGTGCAGCCCAGGATGAGGGTGTCCACCTTGGACTTCTTGAGCGGGGCGACGTAGCGGCGCGCCACCGTCTCGACGACGGGCCCGGTCCACCAGCCTTCCTCGACCAGCGGCACGAAGAGCGGGCAGGCGGCCGACTCGGTCTTGGCGCGGGCGAGCTTCTTGATGGCCGCGGGGTAGGCGCCGGACTTGACCGTGGCCTCGGTGCCGATGACGCCGATGCGACGTCCGCGCGTGACGGCGAGCGCCGCGCGCGCGCCCGGCTCGATGACGCCGATGACCGGGACCTTGATCGCCTTGCGGATGGCGGGCAGGGCCCAGGCCGAGGAGGTGTTGCAGGCGACGACGAGGACCTTGACGCCCTTCTTGGCGAGGAAGCGGGCGACCGCGCTCGAGAAGCGGGCGATGGCCTCCGGGGACTTGGAGCCGTAGGGCACGTGGGCGGTGTCGCCGAAGTAGACCAAGTTCTCCTCGGGCATGCGCTTGGCCAAGGCCTTGAACACGGTCAGGCCGCCGAGTCCCGAGTCGAAGACGCCGATAGGAGCGTTGCGCTTCATCAGAGCCATCCTTTGCGCTTGGCGTAGTCCGCGATGCCGGCGGCCAGGCCCTCGGCCATCTTGCGGCGGAAGGCGCGCGAGCCCAGCTGGGCCTCGTCGGAGGAGTTGGTGAGGAAGCCCATCTCGACGAGGATGGCGGGCGCGTGCGTGCCGCGCAGCACGTAGAAGCCGGCCTGCTTGGCGCCGCGGTTGTCGACGTCCAGGCGCTTGTCCAAGGCCTTGGTGGCCAGCGCCGCGAAGGCCGCGGAGTCGTTGATCATCTCGGTCTTGGTCATGGCGAGGAGGATCATCTTGGCCGTCTCGTCCTGGACGTTCTTTCCCTCGTACTCGAGGGAGGCGTTCTCTTTGGCCGCGAGAGCCTCGGCCTCGGGGTCGCTGGCGGTCTCGGAGACGGAGTAGATCTCGAAGCCCCGCTCCGTCTTGCGGCGGTGCGCGTTGCAGTGCAGGGAGACGAAGAGGTCCGCCTCGCGCGCGTTGGCCAGGTCCGAGCGCTCGGAGAGCGGGACGAAGACGTCGGTCTCGCGCGTGAGGAGGACCTCCATGTCGCCGCGCTCGCGCAGGACGCGGGCCAGCTCGAGGGCGGCGGCGAGGTTCATGTCCTTCTCGTACGCCCCGCGGGAGCCCAGGGCCCCGGGGTCTTTGCCGCCGTGGCCGGCGTCGATGACGATGAGACGGCGCTTCGGCCTCGTCGCGGCCGGCTCGTCGGCCTTCGCCTTGGCCGGCCTCGCCTCGTCGTCGTCCTCGTCGTCAGCGGCGGCGGCGGCGGCCGCCTTGGGCGCCGCGGCGACGGCCTTCGGCTTGGCCGGCTTCACGTCGGCCGGCGTCTCGGCGTCGGGTTCCGCTCCGGGCTCATAGACGTCGACGACGACGCGACGCGGGTCCTCCAGCTCGGCCGCCTTCCATTTCTGGCCCTTGCCGGCGAACTTGATGGTCAGGCGCGCCAGGCGCGCCTCCTGCTTGAGGACGTAGGAGTCCACGACCTCGTCCTCGACGTCCACGGCCCCCTCGCCCTCGGCCACGCCGAAATCGCTGACGACGTCCACGCCGCCCACGCCGCGCGGCGAGGCCTTCCAGGTCGCGCCCGGGGCCAGGTGGAGGGCCACCCGCGTGCGCCCGCCGTAGGTGAAGACCCGCGCGGGGCCGACCGTGCCGCGCTTGTCCACGCTGATGGTGCGCGTCTTGGCGTCGAGGTGGACGTCCACGCCGGCCCAGCGCAGGAAGTCCTCCGACTCGATGAAGGAGAAGGGGATGAAGGCGCGCGAGGCGCGGACCTTGAGCGGCACCTGCATCATGAAGGTCTTGTCCCCGGCGACGACGTCGCGGTCCTCGAGCAGGAAGCGCATCGAGCGTCCGCGCAGGGACAGCTCCACGCGCCCCGACACCGGGTACCAATGCACGGAGCCCCCCAGGAGCTTGCCCAGGGACTGGGCGTCCAGGTAGAGCGTGGAGCCGGCCTTGTAGCCGTCGATGGCGTCGCGGACCTTCCCTTCCACGACCGCGTTGAACGACTCCGCCGCCGCCGGGACTGCGACGAACGACGAAACGGATAAACACAGAGACACAGAGACACAGAGCCGCACAGAGAACGACAAAGACGGGCAACGGCGACGGATGGGGCGTTGCCGTACCCCTCCGTATCCGTTCTCCGTGCGTCTCTGCGTCTCT
>CAZTZW010000142.1:0-6872 GCA_964618085.1 uncultured Elusimicrobia bacterium | reverse complement strand
CGCCGTTGAGGATGACGCGGCCGGAGTCCGGCGTCTCGAAGCCGGCGATCATGCGCAGGGTCGTCGTCTTGCCGCAGCCGGAGGGGCCGAGCAAGGTCATGAACTCGCCCTTGCGCACGGTGAGGTTCACGCCGCGCAGGATGGGCGTCGAGCCGAAGGACTTGTGGAGGGGCCCGATCTCGAGGAGGATGTCGTCGGTCACGGCTGTCATGATTATACCCTAGGAGCCGAAAGCGGCGACGGCCTTCTTGATGCGCCGGAAGGCCTCCTCGGCCTGGGCCTCGGTGAGCACCAGCGGCGGGGCCAGGCGGACGGTGTACTCGTGGGTGTCCTTGGCGAGCAGGCCCTCGGCCAGCAGGCCCTCCACCAGCGGGCGGACGCGGTCGGAGAACTCGAGGGCCAGCAGGAGGCCGCGGCCGCGGACCTCCTTGAGCCGGGGGTGCTCCAAGGTCTCCAGACGCGCGCGCAGGAAGCGCCCGACCTTCGCGGCGCGCTCGACGAGCTTCTCGCCCGTGATGACGTCCAGGGCGGCCTCGCCGACGGCGCAGGCCAGCGGGCTGCCGCCGAAGGTGGAGCCGTGGCTGCCCGGCGTGAACAGGCCCAGCACCTCGTCGTCGGCGCAGACCGCCGAGACGGGGTAGAGCCCCCCCGACAGGGCCTTGCCCAGCACGTACAGGTCCGGGACCACGCCCTCGTGCTCGCAGGCGAAGAGCTTGCCGGTGCGCCCGAGCCCCGTCTGGATCTCGTCGGCGCACAGCAGGACGCGCTTCTCCGAGCAGATGTCGCGCAGGGCCTTGAGCCAGCCCGCGGGCGGGATGACGACCCCCGCCTCGCCTTGGATGGGCTCGAAGAGCAGTCCGACGGTGTTCGGTCCGATCGCGTTCTCGACGGCCCGCGCGTCCCCGTAGGGGACGCGCTTGAAGCCGGGCGTCGAGGGGCCGAACCCGTCGCGGCTGTCCGGGTCCGAAGAAAAACCCACGATGGTGGTCGTGCGGCCGTGGAAGTTGTTCTCGAACACGATGATCTCGGCCTTGTCCGCCTTCACGCCCTTATGGCGGTAGCCCCACAGGCGCATGGCCTTGATGGCCGTCTCCACGGCCTCGGCGCCGCTGTTCATGGGCAGCGCCCGGTCCTTGCCCGTGAGCTTGCAGAGCTTCTCGAGGAACGGGCCCAGCCGGTCGCCGTGGAAGGCGCGGGAGGTCAAAGCGACCTTGCCGAGCTGCGCCTTGGCCGCGGCGACGATCTTGGGGTGGTTGTGGCCCTGGTTGAGGGCGGAGTAGGCGGACAGAAAATCGAAGTAGCGCCGCCCCTCGGCGTCCCAGACGAACACGCCCTTGCCGCGGGTGATGACCACGGGCAGGGGATGATAGTTGTGCGCGCCGTAGCGCTCGGCGAGCGCGATGGCGCGGGCGGTCTTGCTGGGGGCGGTGCGCTTCATGGGGCCTGCTCCTTGGCGGGCGGGTCGAAGAACGGGCGTCCGCCGGCCAGTCGCAGGCCGGCGGCGATGAGGAACGGCCCGGCGAGGTAGCCGCTGGCGGAGGCGGCCAGGATGAAGCCGGTGACGATCACGGTGAAATCGATGAACGGCCCGCCATGGAAGACCTTCTCGCGCGCCGAGCGCGCCAGCAGCCAGCCCAGGCCGCCGGCGACCAGCAGGATGAAATGCGCGTAGTAGAAGAGGCTCATGGAACGGCCGGCGAAGGTCCCGGCCGCCGGACCGGCGGCCGACAGCGCGATGAAGGCCACGGGCAGGGCGTGCGCGACGCCCATGACGGCCGCCCAGACGCCCAGGACCCGCCGCAGGGCCGCGGGGGTCACAGCTCCCCTTCGGCGCGCTCGGGCTTCTTGGCGGCCAGCGCGCCGGAGGCCGCCAGGAGATAGCCGAAGCCCACCACCGCGACCGCGGCCGCCGCGCCCACGCGGACCTGGCGGTCCTTGGTCCAGAACGGGGACAGTCCCCATTCCTCGGGCTTGAGCGGGGACGAGACGAAGTCCTCGGCGGGTCTCTCCCCCTTCCGCACCGTCTCCAGGGTCTTGACCGTGCGGACGCCCGCCACGGAGACGGGCTTGGGCTCGGCCAGCGGGGCGAATTCCACCTTGTTGAATCCGCGGCCGATGCCTTCCGTGCCCCGGCCGACGGCCGAATACTCCGAGCCCATGGGACGCGGCTCGAGCTTGACCGCCTTGCCGCGCAGGCGGGCGGACTCGCGCTCCGGCGCCTGCTCTCCGAACACCGAGACCATGGCCATGGGCGCGCCGCCCTTCTCCGGCTTTATCAGCATGCTGTTGGCGGGCTTGGGGCGCGGCTTGACCGACTCCAGGGCTTCCAGCACCGGGCCCGTCTCCGCGGGCGGCGGAGGCGGTTCCACCGGGGCGACGGCCGGCATCAGCTCCCGGCTGGCCTGGTAGTTCTGCAGGACGTACATCGCCGCCATGCCCGCGACGACCGCCACGCCGGTCTGGGCGAGCAGCTCCAGACGCGAGCGGCGGCGGCGCGGGACGACCTCGGTCACGTTAGCGGCAGTCCTTGAGGGCCTGCTCGAAGGCGCCGACGATGCGGTCGGCGTCCTTCTCGTTGAGGCACATGGGCGGCTGGATGCGCAAAGTGTTCCCCTCCAGGCCGCCCTTGCCGACGAGCACGCCCTGGTCCTTCATGGACTCGACGACGTCCACCGTGAGCTCGGGCGCGGGCGCCTTGGACTTCGGGTCCTTGACCAGCTCGACGCCGATCATGAGGCCCATGCCGCGGACCTGGCCGACGCGCGGGTCCTTGACCTTGCCGAGCGAGGCGAGCAGGCGCCGGCCGATCTTGTCGGCGTTGCCGGCGATGTCGTCCTTCTCGATGACGTCCATGACGGCGTCCGCCGCGGCCATGGCCATGGGGCCGCCGCCGAAGGTGTTGTAGTGGAGCTTGCCGTGGATCGCCTTGGCGATCTCGGGCGTGGTGATGACGGCGCCGATGGGGTAGCCGTTGCCCAGGCCCTTGGCCATGACGATGATGTCGGGCTTGGCGCCCCAGTGCTTGACGCCGAAGTAGTGCTTGCCGGTGCGGCCGACGCCGGCCTGCACCTCGTCGCAGACGAAGAGTCCGCCGTACTTGTGGACGATCTCCTCCGCGGCCTTGAAGTACGCCGGGCCGGGCGTGATGAGGCCGCCGACGCCCATGATGGTCTCGGCGAAGAAGCCGGCGATCTTGCCGCCGCTGTTGGTCAGGATGGTCTGCTCCAGGCCCTTGATGGCCGCCTGCGTGCTCTGCTCGGCCGTGCCGTCGAAGCGGTAGGCGTAGTCCGTCGGGGTGAACGAGACGCCCGGCGGGAAGGGCTGGAGGTTGCGCCAGTTGTGCTGGCCGGTGAGCGCGACCGTCATCTGGGTGCGGCCGTGGTAGGAGCGCTGGACCGCGACGAACTCGTGGCGGCCGGTGTAGGCCTTGGCGAGGAACACGGCGAGCTCGTTGGCCTCGGAGCCGGAGTTGGTGAAGAACGCCACGTCCATGTCGGGGTTGACGGTCTTGGCCTTGTCGGCCAGGCGCTTGGCGAAGGCGCCGACGGAGGGATGGAGGTACAGCGGCGGGTTGTGCTGCAGCTCGTCGATCTGCGCCTTGAGCTTGGAGAGGAAGTGCGGGTGCGAGTGGCCGATGGAGACGGTGGCCACGCCGGCGAAGCCGTCGAGGTACTCCTTCCCGTTCTCGTCGTAGAGGAACTGCATCCTGCCGGAGACGATCTGCACCGGCTTCTTGAACATCGGGCCGGGCAAGGGCAGAAGGTGCTTGGCGCGCGTCGCGGCGGTCTCTGCGGCGGACGCGTGTTTGGCGGCGGTCTTAGCGGGCATGGTTTCTCCGTTCGACGAGGCAGACGGCGAGGGTGAGGGCGGCTCCGGACAGGAGTCCGTCCATGAGGTTGACGGGCGAGGGCACGAGACCGGCGGGGTTCCAGGGCGAGCGGGCGTAGGACGGGGCGAGGCGCAGGAAGACGTCGAGCACGCCGTAGCCCAGGAGCGAGGCGAACACCGCGGCGGCGGCGCCTTGCCAGCGGCGCGTGGAGGCGGCGGAGGCGCCCAGGGCGGCGATGGTTCCCCAGATGGCGAGCAGGTAGACGACCGCGACGACGGCCTTCCACTCGATGGACGGGGCCGTCTCATAGACTCCCAGCCGCGCGACGCGCGTGAGGAGGGTCATGGGCAGCGCGATGGTCAGGAAGGGGCCCAGCAGGCCGATGGCGGCCTCGCGCGGGCGCAGGCGGGTGGCCGCGCCGATGGCGCCGTAGAAGACGCCGGTGTACACCGCGATGTTGAAGAAGGGCGGCCCGTAAGGGCCCTTGAGCCAGAGCTCGGAGCCGGCGCGGTCCAAGAGGGCGGTCAGGACGTGCGCGAGGGCCGCGCCGAACAATCCGGCTCCTCCCCCCGTCACCGCCGCCGCGAAGGGGCTCACTCTAGTACAGGTTCGACTGGCGGCGCTGGCCGGTGTAGTCGACGAACACGGTCTTCTGCTCGGTGAAGAAGTGCAGGCCGTCCTTGGCCATCTCGCGCTCGCCCACGCCGGAGCCCTTCACGCCGCCGAAGGGCACCTGCGCCTCGCCGCCGATGGTGGGCGAGTTCAGGTGGACCATGCCGGCTTCCATCCCCTCGACGAACTTCATCGCGAGGGTCATGTCCTGGCCGTAGAAGGCGGAGGTGAGGCCGAAGGCGCTGTCGTTGGCGAGCTCCAGGGCCTGCTCGAAGGTCTTGGCCTTGGCCACGGAGAGGACGGGGCCGAAGACCTCCTCCTGCCAGAGGCGGCTCTTGGGCTTCACGTTCTCGAAGACGGTCGGCTCGATGAAGAAGCCGTGCTTGAGGTCGCCGCTCGAGAGTTGATTGCCGCCGAAGAGGAGCTTGGCGCCCTCCTTCTTGCCGATGGCGACGTAGTCGAGGTCCTGCTTGAGCTGGGCCGCGTCGATGGCCGGGCCCATGGTGACCGTCGGGTCCATGCCGTTGCCGACCTTGATCTTCTTGGCCTCGGCGAGGAGCATGCCCATGAACTCGTCGTACACTTCCTCGCCGAGGATGAGCCGCGAGGTCGCCGTGCAGCGCTGGCCGGTGGAGCCGAAGGCGCCCTTCACGACGCCGCCGAGAGCGAGGTTGAGGTCCGCGTCGTTCCAGACCACGGCCGGGTTCTTGCCGCCCATCTCGCATGTGACCTTGGCGCCGCGCTTGCCGCAGAGCTGGTGGACGTGCTGACCCACCGCGTTGGACCCGGTGAAGGAGACCGCCTTCAGGCGCGGGTCCTCGATGAGGACGTCGCCGAAGGAGTCGGGCTCGCCGAGCACGAGGTTGAGCACGCCGGGCGGCAGGCCCGCCTCCTCGAAGATCTTGACGATCTCGACCGCCATCGTCGGGACGCTGGAGGCGGCCTTGAGGACGACCGCGTTGCCCGCGACCAGGGCCGGGGCCGTCTTCCAGACCGGGATGGCCCAGGGGAAGTTCCAAGGGGTGATGATGGAGACGACGCCGAGGGGCTCGCGGACCGTGTAGAGGAAGTTGCCGGGCAGCTCGGACGGGGAGCTCGTGCCCATGTAGCGCAGGCCCTCGCCCGCGTACCAGTCGATGAGGGTGGTGCCCTTGTCCATCTCGCCCTTGGCCTCGGCGAGGATCTTGCCCTGCTCGCGCGTCATGAGCGCGGCCAGCTCGTCGCGGCGGCGGCGGGCGATCTCAGCGGCCTTGGCCAGCACGCGCCCGCGCTGGGGCGCCGGCGTCTTGGCCCAGCCCGCGGCCGCCTTCTGCCCCGCCTCGATGGCCTTCTGCGCGTCGGCCTTGCTCGCGTTCTTGAACCGCGCCACCACGTCGCGCGTGTCGGCCGGGTTGACCGACTCGGTCGAGCTCGCGTGCGAGCCCTCCACCCATTTCCCGCCGATGTACTGCTTCAGAACGGCGGCGGCGGGCGTCGTCTTGGTCGCGGTTGGCATATGCCGGGATTATATCAATTCGTCGTCGAGCGCCAGCCGGGTCGTGGAGATGTCGGCAAGTCTCTTTTTACTAACGATAATGGTTGCTCTGGCGCAGTCGCTAACGATAATAATGCTAACGATAACCACTAGCGCTAGCGCCAGTCAGCTGTAGAGAACAGCTGACTATGGGAGTAGTGGCGCGTCGAGGGAAGCCCCCGCCAGAGTGGGCGTCTGCTCGCGGTTCTGGCGGCGGGCGTCGTCCTGCACCTTGGGGAGGAGGTAGCGGTGCAGGGCGCGGGCGGAGCTCTTGGGGTCGGCGGCGAGGCCCTTGAGCAGGTGATAGGTGAACAAGCCGTGCCCCTGCTCTTCCAGCGTGCCCGTGATCTCGTCGCCGGAGGCGGCGGCGAGCACGGTCAGGCGGGAGGCGGCGGGCACGCCGTCGTCCACCTTCGCGACCAGCGGCCGGGCGCCTTGCGCCAGCACCGAGCGTCCCCCCGCCCCCGAGAAGCACGCGTCGAGGGCGACGAGCACGCGCTTGGCCTTGGTCTTGCCGAGGTCGGCGTAGAGGCTCTTGAGCGGGTAGGCCGAGGATCTGAGGAACTTGGGGTCGGCGTCCCAGGGCACCAGGTAGGCGTCGCCGGTCTTGGGGTCGGGCGCGCCGTGGCCGGAGTAGTAGACGAACAGCGTGGAGGTCTCCTTCACGTTCAGCGGCAGCCATTCCCGCAGGTAGCTCTCGAGCTTGCTCTTCGTGGCCTGAGCGCCTTCCAGCGAGACGATGTTGCGCGCGGGGAAGCCCAGGGCCTCGAGGTGCTTGCGCACGGTCTTGGCGTCGCGCGCGCCGTGGTCGGCCTTGGGCAAGGACTGGTACTCCTCGATGCCGATGACCAGGGCGAAATCCTCGGGACGCTCGGGGGCCTTCGCGGCCGGGGCGTCCACGTCCGAGTGGAACGAGGG
>CAZTZW010000141.1:0-6873 GCA_964618085.1 uncultured Elusimicrobia bacterium | reverse complement strand
GTGGCGGCGGCTTGCATCGCTCCCTCCATCAGCAGTCCCTTGCCCGGGATGCCGCAGGGCAAGCCCGCGGGAGTGCGCTGCGTCAACCTCGACGGGGAAGGCCGCTGCCGCCTGTGGGGGACGCCCGATTATCCGGAGGTCTGCCGCCGCTTCCCGCCGCACCCGGACACGTGCGGAGAGGACTCGCGGGAGGCTCTGGAGCTCATCGCCCGGCTGGAAGAGCGCACGCGTCCATCGTGAGACGCGCTCAGCGGGCGGACAGGGTCACGTCGGCGTACCAGGCCTCGGCCCGGCCGCCGGTGTCGTCGGCGTCTGTCATGACGGCGACTCCGGAATAGGGCGGCGGATCCTCGCCGTAGAGACGGCGGTAGTCCGCCAGGACGTCGCGCTCCTCGCTGCGCCAGACGCCGGCTTCCGCGTCCCCGGAGCGCGCCGCCACCATGATGACGCGCCCGGTATAGGCGTTGGGGACGTGCGCGTCCTTGGGGAGCTTGTTGGCCCAGATGTAGTTGATGGCCGCGTGCGGGGGATATTCGCCCTTGAGGGACTTGGCCAGGCCGTACTGGATGCGCGTGCCCGCCCCGGCGCGCGAAGGGTCGTACTTGAACGTCACGTACAGGCGCGCCGCGTAATCGTCGCCGGATTTCTTGGTCTCGTCGCCGCCGGGCAAGGTCTTCACGATCTTCCAGCGCCAGCGCAGGATGGGGGCCTCGGCCACGGGACGGTCCATCCGGGCGACGAGGCCCGACGCCGAGGCCACGGCTGTGGCGTGGATGGCTTGGTCGGGGGCCGACCATTCATAGGAGGTCGGCGCGCGTTTCGCGAAGGAAAGCGGTTCCCAACCCGCCGGCAGGCCCGAGGGCGCCAGGAGAGGCGCCGACGAGAGCAGGACGACGAGCGCGGCGCTCACAGGCGGGGGGAAGCGGGCTCGCCGGAGCGGCCGTAGCGGGCGTTGGCGCGCGCGGTCTCGACGGGGGCCGCGGCGTCGTCGCCCGGCGCGCGCACGAGCAGGAGCAGCTGGTCCTCGGCGCCGGCGGCCTCGGCGAGGAGCTTGGCCTGCTCGGCCGTGACCGAGAGCTGGACGGTGGCCCACTCCTCGGCGTCCTTGGCTTGCGTGATGCCCAGCACCAGCGCGTCCTGCACCGCGGTGCGGGCGACGAGGTCCTCCTTGGCGCCCTTGACCCCGGCCCGGGTGAGGACGACGTCCACGCGGCGGCCCGGGATGAGGAACTCGATCTGGTCGGGATTGACCGAGGCGGCGGCGCCGACGCGCCCGGACTCGAGGGCGGGCTCGCGCTCGAACCCGGCGCGCGCGCGGGCCAGTCCCGCGGCCTTGTCGGAGAGCTCGTGGAGGAGGAGCTTCTGCTCGCGGTCCAGCGCGAGACCGGCCCACTGCGCCTCGGCGGGCGTCAGCGCCAGCTGGACGAGCGCGGCGTCCTTGGACCAGCCCCCGGCCACGCGCAGGACCTCCGCGCGGGCCGCGACGGTCTCGGTGCGCGGGTCCGGAGAGCCGTCGGGCCGGGTGCCCTCGGAGAGCACGACGAACTCCACCAGGTCGCCGGCGGCGAGGTAGCGGGCCTGGCCGGGCGCCACGGGCACGGTGACCCCGCGTTTGCCGGCCGGCGGGGCGAAGCCGGCGTCGAGCGGGCTGCAGGCGCAGAGAGCGGCGAGAAGGATTAGTCGCTTCATCCCATTAGAACTGGAAAGTCAAAGTCGTGCCGAACTGGTAGGAGACGAAATCCTCTTCCTTCAGGAACTTGTGCCACAGGCGCTGCATCGAGCCGTTGAGGGTCATGCGCAGGTTCTTGGCGATCTCGTAGTCGCCGCTGGTGTTGAAGGAGAACAGGCGCGAGTTGTCGGCCGTCGTCACCGGCGAGCGGCGCATCGCCATGGAGAGGGTGGACGTCCAGATGATGCGGTTGGTGAACAGCAAGGGCTTGGCCGAGCCGGGCAGGCGCAGGCCGGAGGGCAGGGCCAGGTCCGCGCGCACGAGCAGGCTCGGGGTGATGACCTCGACGTCTTGGGTCTTCACGCCGGTGCCCAGCTCGTTGACGTCCTTGGTGTAGTCGGTCTTGGGGGTGAGGCGGAACTTGCCCACGTCGAAGGTGACCTGCGCCGTGGCGTCCTCGTGCTTCGTGACCTGGGTGTTGGAGTTCACGCGCAGGTCCTTGTTGTTGGCGATGCGGCGGTTATAGCTCATCAGCGTGTCGAAGCGCCGGCGGATGATGGTGCGCAGGTCGGTGCCGAAGCTGTCCTCGGTGTTGAACGTCGAGCCCACGTTCTCGACGGTGCGGCGCGAGAACTTGTAGTTCATCTGCGCGTTGGACATCCAGCGCTCCGCGAAGAACAGCTGCTCGAGCGTGGAGAGGTTGAGGACCGCGTCGGGCAAGGTCCGCGAGATGGTCTTGGACGGCGTGCCGGTGACCTCGGACTTCTGGACGCTGAGCACGTAGTTGTTCGATAGGGAGAGCGTCTTGAAGGCCGAGAGGCGCCCGCGGATGTCGAAGGCCTCCAGCGGCGACCAGCGCTGGGTGGAGCTCCAGGTGTCGCGGACGGTCAGGTTCGCGCGCTGGGCGGCGGGGTTGACGGGACGCAGGGGCGTGCGCACCCACAGCGCGGTCTTGGTGTCCAGGCCCTTTTCGACCTGGTTCCAGACGTCGCCGTCCTGGAGTTGATAGCCCGAGACGATGTTCATCGAGCGCAGCAGCCGCACGCGCGGGATGATGTCGCCGACGTTGAGCGGAAGGCTGATGGAGCCGTTGGCCGAGCGGTTGACGGTCTTGATATCGCCGGGCTGGAACACGTAGGTGGTCGTCTGGACGACGAAGGTCGAGATGTTGAGGATGTTGTTCTCGATGGTGTCGACCTGGTAGTTCACCTGCGGGTTCAGCCAGCGCGTGATGGCGAAGTTGGAGGAGAAGCCCGCGCTCTGGTTGAAGGCCTTGGGGTAGCGCGAGGCCACGGCCACGCCGGTCTGGTACTCGGTGCGGTTCTCGTCGACCTTGGTCGCGGTCCAGGAGGGGTTGAAGGCCGAGCCGCGCCATGGCTGGAAGGTCAGCCGCAGGCCGGCGCTGTTGGTCCGCTCCTCGGTGTTGAAGTTGCCGGCCTGGGCGAGCACGTCGGGGCGCTGGAAGCTCACGTCGTAGCGCACGTGGCCGGCCGAGGCGTCGATGGTCTTGGGGAGGAAGCGGCTGTCCCACGGCACGCCGTACTGCATGGTGCCGTTGAAGGTCTTGCGGTCGTCCAAGCGCGTGAGCAGGTCGTACTCGGTGCGGTTGCGGGTGTGGGACAGGGAGAGGCGCGGGTAGGCGCCGTAGGAGATGTTGCCTTGGGCGCTGCCGGTCCACGTCGTCACCTTGCCCTGCTGGAGGAGGTTGACGAGGTTCGAGAGCTGGCCCGTCTGGACCGTGCTGGGGGTGTCGCTGACCGTGCGCTGGAGGGCGAAGCTCATGGGGAACCAGGAGAGGCGGCTCCAGTTCAGGTAGGCCGAGTCGTCGCGCCGGTCCTGGTTGGCGACGACCGAGGTCGGGGTCTGGAAGTTCTTGTCGACGAAGCGGTGCTTGCCGCCGAAGGTGGCCCAGCCCGGCACCTCGAAGTCGGCCGACAGCTTCTGCGCGTTGCCCACGCGGGTGACCGGCTCCGCGACGTGGATCTCGTTGAGGAAGATGGTGCCGCAGCCCGTGGTGTTGGGCGAGCAGTTGTTGTCCACGGGCGCGCCCACCGCGCGGATGCCGGCATAGAGAGCGCCGACGGTCTGCAAGGTGGGACTGCCGCTCGAGATGACGACGGTGCCCGGCGTGGCGGACTTCCAGGCGTCCATGACGGAGTCGGAGTTGACGTCCACCTGCTCGACGCGCACCTTCTTCCAGCCTATGCCGCCGAGCGGCACCTGGACCTCGAAGAAGTCGCGATCTGAGCCGGCGCGCAGGAAGAAAACGGTGTTGGAGCTCAGCGCGACGCCCGAGCCGCCGCTGGTGTTGACCAGGAAGTTGAAGTACTTGTGCTGGCTGACGTCGATGGCGCGCGAGAAGACGCGCTTGGTGAAGACGGAGGAGGCGTCGGTCAGGCCCTCGAAGCGCAGCTGGAGGGCCTGCTCGGAGAGGTTCTTGGTGTTGGCCTGCTTCTGGAGGTTGGAGAGGCTGCCGTATAGGTCGTTGAATACCTGAGACGCCTCGCCCGCCGCGTTGAAGATGGGCGTGTAGGTGGGGTTGTCCACGCTGTTGACGGGAGTGACGATGAGGTTCTCGTTGGCCACGGGCTGGGCGTTGGTGGAGGGGTCTCCCGGCGTGCCGCGCAGCCACGTGTTGCCGACGACGGCGAGGCGGGCGAACTTGATGGCGCCGACCGCGGCGCCGCCGGCGGGACGGCGGATGGTGACGCGCAGCTGCTTGACCGAGGTCCAGGCCGAGGCGGTCCCCGAGGAGATGTTGAGGGGGATCTGGAGGGTGTGCCAGCCGGTGTTGGGTCCGGTCGCGCTGAAGTCGATGGCGGTGCGCGTGCTGCCGGTGGTGGCGTCGAAGAGCTTGTCGGCGTTGGAGGACGTGCAGTTGACGCCGCCGGCCTTGCAGGCGAAGCCGAAGTCGCCGCCCGTGAAGTCCAGCGGGTCGAGTTTGCCGTTGCGGTTGAGGTCCTCGGAGTCGAGCAGGCCGTTGGCCGCCGTGTAGCGGCGCGTGCTCTTGCCCAGGGGGTTGTACAGGAAGCCGATGTCCTCGGAGGGCTGGAGGAGATTGTCGAGGTTCGTGTCCTCGGTGTCGAGGACTCCGTCGGCGTCCGCGTCCTCGGCGATGCCGCCGAGGTGGAAGTTTATCTCGTTGTTGGAGCCGTCGCCGAGCATGACCACCTCGAGGATGGTGCGCTGTGAGAGGTCCACGCCCGCGATGCCGAAGGGGAAGACGATGGAGACCTGGTCCGTCGAGTTGGCCACGGAGAAGTCGTAGTTGAAGTTGAGGGTCTTCTGCGTCTCCTGGGAGTTGGCCTGCGCGTTCGGATTTATCTTGAGGATCTCGACGTCCTCGTTGATGAGGGAGAACTGGTTGGGGTCGGCCGGGACCCCGCCCATGGTCTGCACGGAGGGGTTGGAGGCGACCTGCCACTGGGAGGTGATGAGGGCGGCGCTATCCTCCTGCTTGAGGCCCTCCATGTTATCGATGAGGGCGAAGGGGTTCAAGTTGAGGTTCTGTCGGCTCTGCGCGAACTCGCCGGCCAGCGAGACGATGAGGCGGTCGCCGATCTTCCAGCGCTGCACCCTCGCGTCGAACTCGTAGACCACGAGGCTGCGCGCCAGCTCGGTGATCTGCGGGACGGTCTGCGCCTTGGAGCCGGCCTGGTAGAGCAAGGTGCTGCCGATGGAGGTGTTCTCGTTGAAGTCGTGGGAGACGCGGGCGCCGAGCAGGGAGTCGTTGCCGGTGGCGCCCGCGAAGGGCGCGACCTCGAAGCTCATGTTGATCTCCGAGTTGGGCCCGATGCGGTCGGGGTTGAAGAAGGTGATGAAGCCCGCCTCGTAGTCGATGAAATAGTCCACGTTGCGGTTGAGCTTCTGGTTGTCGAGCAGCACGATCTCCGACTGGACCACCAGGTTCGGCTCGAGGAAGAAGGTCTTGAAGCGGAAGCTGTACTCGACGCGGATGATGCGCTTGTGGATGGGCGTCTGAGCGTAGACGTCGGGGTCTTCCACGGTCGGGGACGAGTTGGAGACGGAGAAGGGCTTGAGCAGGCGGAAGACGCCGTTCTCGAAATCGACCTCGATGCTGTCGGTGTACTTCTGGATGGGGTTGAGGGCGGAGCCCACCTCGTCGCGGTTCTGGTCGAGCACGCGCAGGATGAAGTTGCCGCGGCCGTTGTCGCGCACGATCTGGTTCTGCCCGATGGAATAGAAGGTCTTGAGCTCACGGTTGTAGCCGACCTCGGTGGCGCTGGAGATGAGGGGGGCGTCGGACGGCGTCTTGATGAGCTTGAAGCGGTCGGGGCGGCCCGGGTTGGCGGCGACCGCGCTCGTGGAGATCTGGAAGGCGAGGCGGTTGCCGTTGGCGTCCTCGTAGTCGACGGCGACGGCGTACTGGGGCAGCAGCTGCGTGCGGAACTGGATGATGCCCTTGGCGTAATCGATGGTGTAGTCCTGCCCCGCGATCTGGGGCAGGAAGCGGCTGGTGAAGGAGGAGGCGTTCACGCAGTTCGGGTCGCTGGCTTCGCAGTGCAGGTCGTCGACGGTGAGGGTGACCTCGTTGACGTTGGGCAGGCCCGGGTCCTGCCGGGCGAGGAAGACGCGCTCGGTGCCGGCGCGGATGGGCAGGCGCGCCTGGACGCCGAAGGCCACATCGTAGTACTGACGCCGCAGGTAGGACGTGTCGAGGATGTCGGTCGTGACGAACTGGGTGTTGCCGTTGAACTGGCGGGACTTGGTGGTGCCCTTGGTGCGTGAGCCGATGAAGGTGGCCTTGAAGCCCTTGTACTTGATGTCCGCGCGGATGCCGAAGAGCTGCTTGTTGTAGGACACGAACTCGGTGGCGGGCAGCGAGAGATCGATGTCGCCGAACGAGACGTTCTGCACCACCTCGTTGGGGTCGCCCTGGTAGACGACGGAGATGTCCTGCTGGTTCTCCTTGGTGTCGTCGTAATCGACGTTCACGGTGATCTACGGACCGACCTTACCAAGCAAGCGCAGCAGCAGCTGCTGGTCGATCTCGACGAGGTTCGTCTTCTCGGGGCGGCCCGTCGTCTTCTGCGGCGCGAGGAAGCGCTTCTCTGAGAAGTTGAAGCCGATGACCTTGCGGCCCGTGACCGAGAGGCTGGTGCCGTAGGTGGGCAGCTCGACCTCGGGAGGCGGCGGCTTGGGCGCGGCGGTGGACGATTCGACGTCGGCGATGTCGATGGGCC
>CAZTZW010000140.1:0-6894 GCA_964618085.1 uncultured Elusimicrobia bacterium | reverse complement strand
CTCCTTCTGCGCGGAGGTCAGCGCGGACGGCCGGAACCCCGCGGGCGCGGCGCTGCCGGGCTCGCGCACGTAGAACGCCATCACGCGCTCCTCCGGCAGCGGCGGGACGGCCTCGTCGAGGAGGCGCGCGAAGGCCAGCACGCTGCCGCGGTCGACGCCCCCGCGCAGCCGCGCCAGCTCCCGCGCCAGGCGCGCCTCCTCGCCCGAGAGGCCGGCGGGGTCGGGGCCCGCGTCTCCGCTCAAGAACGAGCGCGTGATGCGGGCGCGCGCGGCCGAGGCCTCCGCGTCAGCGGCCGCGCCGGCGGGCGCGGCCAGGAAGACGGCGAGCAGGAGCGCGGCGGACGTCGAGGGGCGAGCGTCCATCACGACAGTGTAGACCCCGCTCCGGGCGGTTTCAAGCCCTTTCGACACATAGGTCTTTAGACCTATACAATCATGGGCCCTAAGACTAGGTCCTGGGCCTGTATTCACCACGCCGCGCCCGGCTGATAATTCCTACCCTGCGCCCATGATGATCGCCACGCTGCTCCTCATCGCCGCCAGCAGTCCGTCGCACGCCTTCGACCGGCTTCCCGCCGCGTCCGAGGCGCTGAGCATCGTCTCCGCCGCCCGCGGGCCGCAAGCGCCCCTCGTGCTGGCGGCCGCCGACAAGGTCGCGGGCTTCGACGTGGTGTTCGCTCCGGTCGGGACCAAGGGCAAGATCGCGCCCGAGGCCGCCTTCCGCGGCGCCAAGGGCACCTACTCGGTGCTGGCCCTCTCCGCCGACCGCGTGACGTTCAAGGTGGACCTGAACTTCATGGGCAACGTCATCGCCGCCACGCTCGATATCACGCGCTCGGGCGAGCAGGCGTCCATCGTGTTCAGCGGCACCGCGCTGGGCCCCGGGGACGACCAGCCCTCGCCCCTGCGCCATGCCGCCTCGGGCCGCTACGCCTACGACCCCGTCTCCCGGACCGGGAGCATCTCGTACGTGACGGGCGGCGCGACCA
Source organism: uncultured Elusimicrobia bacterium (assembly GCA_964618085.1). Classification (GTDB taxonomy): domain Bacteria; phylum Elusimicrobiota; class Elusimicrobia; order UBA1565; family UBA9628; genus GWA2-66-18. Next base: position 5,905 of record CAZTZW010000140.1, on the reverse strand, counting down.
AGACCGAGTCCTTCAGCCAGACCGCGGACGGCATCAAGATGACCTTGATGCAGGTCCCGCACGTCTTCACCCGCGTCCCCTGACGCGCGCCGCCCCGCGCGGGAAGGTCCCGCGCGGGGCGGCCGCCGTTAAGCCCGGTTTAAGCGCGGCCTAGGCCGGGGGTAAACGCTTCCGGCTATCCTGGAGGCATGGACAAGAACAGCCTCCTCCCCGCGCCCCGCCGCTCCGCCGTCCTCGCCGCCGCCGTGCTGGCCCTGCTGGCCGCCCCCGGCGGCGTCTCGCGCTCCCAAGCCCCGGCCCCGCGCCTCGCCCCCCTCCCTCTTTCCGCCGTCGCCCTCCTCCCCGCGAGGCCCCTTCCGGTCGACTGCGCCGCGCGGGCGGTGGAGATCGTCGCGGAACGCACGCGCCGCCGCCTCGCCGAGATCCTTCCCGGCACCGGCGGCGACCCGGCCGCGGTGGCCGCGGCGATGGCCGCCGACCCGCGCGCCGCCGAAGCGGTCGCCGGCGCCTTCGCCGGCGACGGCATGCTCAAGACCGACTCCGCGCCCGGACGCGGCTGCGTCATGACCGAGCGCCGGACTCCTTGACCCCCTCACAAGAAGTTATACTGTAGAGGCCATGTGCGGCATCTTCGCCGTCGCCGGCCGCCCCGACGCCGCCGAGCTAACCCAGCTCGGCCTCTTCGCTCTGCAGCACCGCGGCCAGGAATCCGCCGGCATCGTCACCGTCGATAAGGGCGAGCTCGTCCCCAAGATCGGCATGGGCCTGGTCTCCGAGGTCTTCGCCGACGGCACCACGGCCCTTCCCGGCCGCGTCGCCATCGGCCACGTGCGCTACGCCACCACGGGCGCCAGCCACCTCAAGAACGCCCAGCCCCTCGTCTTCAAGACCGGGCACGGCCAGATGGCCATCGGCCACAACGGCAACCTGACCAACGCCCTCCAGCTCAAGACCAAGCTGGAGAGCCGCGGCGCCATCTTCCAGTCCACGACCGACTCCGAGGTCATCGTCCACCTCGTCGCCCGCCAGGAGGGCGCCGTGGAGGACGCCGTCATCGCCAGCCTGCGCCAGCTCGAAGGCGCCTACTCCTTGGTCTTCCTCACGCCCGAGAAGCTCATCGCGGTGCGCGACCCCTACGGCTTCCGCCCCCTCGTGCTCGGCCGCCTCGGCTCGGCCCACGTCTTCGCCTCCGAGACCACCGCCCTGAACCTCATCGGCGCCGAGTTCGTGCGCGAGCTCGAGCCCGGAGAGATGGCCATCGTCGAGGGCCCCAAGCTCAAGACCTTGAAGCCGTTCGGCCCCGCGCCGCAGGCCGCGCGCTGCGTCTTCGAGTCCGTCTACTTCGCGCGGCCCGACTCCTTGCTCTTCGGCCGCGGCGTCCAGGCCGTGCGCCGCGACCTCGGCCGCGCGCTGGCCCGCGAGATGGAGGGCCTCAAGGCCGACATCGTGGTCCCCGTGCCCGACTCCGGCATCCCCGCGGCCCTGGGCTTCTCCGACGAGAGCGGCATCCCCTTCGAGCTCGGCCTGATGCGCTCGCACTACGTCAGCCGCACCTTCATCAAGCCCACCCAGGAGCTGCGCGAGAAAGCCGCCAAGCTCAAGCTCGCGCCCGTCCCCGAGGTCCTGCGCGGCAAGCGCGTCGTCGTCGTCGACGACTCCATCGTGCGCGGCACCACCTCCAAGCGCATCTGCAAGAGCCTGCGCGACGCGGGCGCCCGCGAGATCCACATGGCCATCTCGTCCCCGCCCATCGTCTCCCCCTGCTACTACGGCATCGACACTCCCCGCTCCAGCGAGCTCATCGCCAACGTCCAGTCCCGCGAGGAGATCAAGAAGTACCTCGGCGTGGACAGCCTCTACCACCTCAGCCTCCAGGGGATGCTGCGCGCCGCCGGCAAAGGCGACGAGACCGGCTGGTGCACCGCCTGCTTCACCCGCCGCTACCCCACCCCCATCCCCGACTACCAGGTCACCGAAGCGGTCAAGTAGGCCGCTCTCCGCTCCACCCTGGCGAAAGTCGCCGGGAGGGGCTAAACTCCCGGCATGAGACCCTCTCTCCTGCTCCTGCCCGTCCTCCTGGCCGCCCCCGTCCTCGCCAAGGATCCCCCCGCGTCGAGCGCCCGAGGGTCCGCGGGGAATGCCATGGACTCCGTGGTCGGACGGCCGGCGCAGCCGGTCGACACCTGGACCCCCGTGGCCGACACCGGATTGTCCCAACGCACCCTCGAAGCGGGCTACCGCATCTTGACCCGCAACAGTCCCGATACGGGCGAGAAGGAATACCTCGTCCTCACCCCGCCCGGCTTCATCCGCGACAACCAGCGCACGTTCTCGGGGGTCAAGAACCTCCGCGGCATCGGCGATCACATCGCCTGGGAGCGCGGCGGCGACGTCGCGTATCAGAACCTGCTGAAGAGGGTCACCCTCGCCGATGAAAAAGGTTCCGCGGTCGAGACCTTCGCCATGGTCGCGAGGATCTCGCAAGGCAGACTGGAGACCGTCACGAACCCCGTGGACGGGCTCAAGCAGGTCCTACGCGGTCCCGTCGTTCTCGGCGACGGCCTCCACGTGCTCGGCTTCCCCAAAGCGGAGGCCCTCGCCGTCATCCAGCGCGTGCGCGCGCGCGTGGGCGGCGACGAGTACATCATCCATGCCGCCACCCGTGACCGGGTGCTGATCGGTCATCAGGGCCAGATCTTCCAGGTCCACCCCCCCCTCGACGCGCCCGCCAAGCGGAGCCTCGCCGCCGCGCGCGCGCTCGCCGACGATAGGGTCTTGCGGCCGTAACGCTTCCCGGCTACATTCCAGGGGTCATGCCGGCCATCTCTCTCTATTGGAACCGCTGCCAGGGCGACGCCTGGGGCGAACTGTACTCGGTCGACCTCGACGATAAGCACTTCGACGGCCTGGAGGGCGTGTTCGTGGTCTGGCAGGGGGGCTCGCCGCCGGTCCCGGTGTGCGTGGGCGCGGGCCTCTTGCGCGACGTGATGAAGGAGCGCCGCGTCTCCCCCGACATCCAGGCGTACCGCGAGAAGACGCTGTACGTGTCGTGGGCCAAGGTCGAGAAGGTCGCCCGGCCCGGCGTGGAGCGCTACCTCTATGACGCGCTCAAACCGCGGCTCAACGGCTCGGTACCGCAGACCACCCCGGTCGAGGTGAACCTGCCCGGCCGCGGCGACCCCGGCAAGCCCGACGTGGCGGCCGCCCCGCCCCGCATGGTCTACGAGGACCTCCTGCGCCCCGATGCCGGGGCCCTCGAGGCCGCGCCCAAGCCGCCTCCGCCGCCCATCCCCGCTCTCGCTCCGCCTCCTCCTCCGCCTCCTCCGGTCCCGACCCCGGCGCCCAAACCCGCCGAGCCCGTGCCGCCCCCGCTCGCCCTCCAGAAAGCGTTCCTCGAGGTCGTCGCGCGCCACCAAAGCGCCGCGCCCAAGGCCGGCCTGTTCGGCGGCGGGCCCGCCGCTCCCGAGGCCGAGAAGATGGTCCTCGACGTGGTGCAGCTCATCCTGCGCATGGCCGTCAAGATGAAGGCGTCCGACATCCACCTCGAGCCGCTCGAGCACTACCTGCGGGTGCGCTTCCGGCTCGACGGCATCCTCGAGGAGGTGCTGCAGGCGCCCAACAAGCTCAACATGCGCGTGGTCTCGCAGATACGCGTCAGCTGCGGGCTCGACCCGGAGAAAGGCGTCGGCACGGGCAAGCCCGAGGACGGGCGCATGCAGATCAACCTCGAGGGCATGGAAGCCGACCTGCGCCTGTCCACCTTCCCCACCCCGCACGGCGACAAGGCCGTGCTGCGGCTCATCCCGCGCACGAGCAAGGTCCCCGCCTTGGGCGAGATCGGCCTGCTGCCCAGGTCGGTCGACCTCATCCGTTCGCTCATCGTCAAGCCGCAGGGCATGATCGTCGTCACCGGCCCCACCGGTTCGGGCAAATCCACCACCCTCTATACCTGCCTGCAGACCCTCAACGACCCCACGCGCAACATCGTCACGCTGGAAGACCCCATCGAGAAGAAGGTGCCCGGCATCAACCAGGGCATGGTCCATCCCAAATCCGGCTTCGGCTTCGCCGAGGGCCTGCGCGCCATCCTGCGCCAGGACCCCAACATCATCATGGTCGGCGAGATCCGCGACATGGAGACCGCCGAGATCGCCATGAGCGCGTCGCTCACCGGCCACCTGGTGTTCACCACGCTGCACACCGTCTCCGCGCTCGGCGCCATCACCCGCCTCGTCGACATGGGCCTGGAGCCGTTCCTCATCGCCTCGTCGCTCACCGCCGTCTTCGCCCAGCGCCTGGCGCGCCGCGTCTGCCTGGACTGCGCCCAGCCCCACCAGCCGACGGCCGAGGAGGTCGCCGACCTCGAGGACCGGGCGCGCCGCGCCGGCGTCGCCGTGCCCCCGGGCCTGTTCACTTCCTTGAAGAAAGGCGCCGGCTGCGAGGCCTGCCGCCGCACCGGCTACCAGGGCCGCGTCCTGCTCTTCGAGATCGCCACCGTGGGCCCCGGCCTGCGCCAGATGATCCTGGCCAAGGCCACGCTCGACCAGATGCGCGCCGCCGCGCTCAAGGAAGGCTTCGAGCCCCTGTTCCTCGACGGCATGCGCAAGGCCGCCGAGGGCATCACCTCGCTGGCCGAGGTCGTGCGCGTCGTCGACGTCTCCGACTAGCGCTCTGACGCCGACGCCGCTTCCGCCCCGCTCGCCGGACTTGATATCATCGGGGAGGTGAAAGTCCTCCTCCTGGGCTCCGGCGGCCGCGAACACGCGCTGGCCTGGAAGCTGTCCCAGAGCCCGCGCCTGACCAAGCTGTGGGCCGCGCCCGGCTCCGACGCCATCGCCGCCCTGGCCGAGCGCGCCGCTCTCGACATCCTCGACCCCGCGGCCGTCGCCGCCTTCTGCCGCGCCCACGGCGTCGAGCTGCTCGTCGTGGGACCGGAGGCCCCGCTCGCCGCGGGCGTGGCCGACGCGGTCCGCGCCGCGGGCGTCCCGGTGTTCGGCCCCGGAAAGGACGGCGCGCGCCTGGAGGCGTCCAAGTCCTTCGCCAAGGAGTTCATGAAGCGCCACGGCCTGCCGACCGCCGACTCGCGCACGACGGAGACGAAGGAGGAGGCGCGCGCGGCGGTACGGGCCTTCGACGGCAAGTGCGCGGTGAAGGCCGATGGGCTCGCGGGCGGCAAAGGAGTCATCGTCTGCGGCACGGTCGCGGAGGGCGACGCCGCCGTCGACGGATTGTCGGCCGGCTCCGCCGGCGCGCGACTCGTCATCGAGGAGAAGCTCGAAGGCCCCGAGGTCTCGGTGCTGGCCCTGCTCGACGGGACGCGCTGGGCCGCCCTGGCGCCCAGCCAGGACCACAAGCGCTTGCTCGACGGCGACCGCGGCCCCAACACCGGCGGCATGGGCGCCTACGCCCCGGCTCCCGTGGACGCGTCCGACTGGAAGAAGATCGAGGCCATCCTGGACGGCGCGACGGCCGGCCTGAAGGAAGACGGCATCGACTACCGCGGCGTGCTCTACGCCGGCCTGATGATGACGGAGTCGGGTCCCAAGCTGCTGGAGTTCAACGCGCGCTTCGGCGACCCCGAGACCCAGGAAGTCCTGCCCCTGCTCGACGCCGACCTGCTCGAGCTCGCGCTGGCGTGCGCGACGGGCCGCGGGCCTTCGGGGCTGCTGCCGCGCAAGCCGGGCGCCGCGGTGGGCGTGGTGCTCGCGGCCGCGGGCTATCCGGAGAAGCCGAAGACGGGGGCGACGCTGGAGCTGAGCGCGCTCGACGGAGAGAAGGACGTGCTCGTGTTCCACGCGGGCACGAAGCGCGACGGCCTGCGCTGGACCGCGACGGGCGGGCGCGTCGTGACGGTCGTGGGGCTCGGCGCCGACGTCGCCGCGGCGCGGGCGCGCGCCTACCGGGC
>CAZTZW010000139.1:0-6909 GCA_964618085.1 uncultured Elusimicrobia bacterium | reverse complement strand
GCTCGACGAGCCCACCAACCATCTCGACGCCGAATCGGTTGCCTGGCTCGAGCGCTTCCTGCACGATTACCCCGGCACCGTCGTGGCCGTGACCCACGACCGCTATTTCCTCGACAACGTCGCCGGCTGGATTCTGGAGCTGGATCGCGGCCGCGGGATTCCGTGGGAAGGCAATTACTCGTCCTGGCTGGACCAGAAGCAAAAGCGCCTGGCCCAGGAAGAGAAGCAGGACGAGGCGCGCCAGCGCACGCTCGATCGCGAACTGGAATGGATCCGCGCCTCGCCGCGCGCGCGCCAGGCCAAGAGCAAGGCGCGCATCACGGCGTACGAAAATCTGTTGGCCGAAAGCCGGGACAAGGCGCCGGATTCGGCCCAGATCATCATCCCGGCCGGGCCGCGCCTGGGCGACGTGGTGATCGACGCCGAGCATCTGAAGAAGGGTTACGGCGACACGCTGTTGATCGAGGATCTGAGCTTCCGCCTGCCGCCGGGCGGCATCGTGGGCGTGATCGGCCCGAACGGCGCCGGTAAGACCACCTTGTTCCGCATGATCACCGGCCAGGAGACGCCGGACGGCGGTTCCTTCAAGGTCGGCGAGACGGTGAAGCTCGGCTACGTGGACCAGAGCCGCCATCTCGACGGCGAGAAGAACGTCTGGGAGGTCATCTCCGACGGCCTCGACATGGTCAAGCTCGGCAAGCAGGAGATGCCCAGCCGCGCCTACGTCGGCCGCTTCAACTTCGCCGGCCAGGACCAGCAGAAGCTGGTCAAGAACCTCTCGGGCGGCGAGCGCAACCGCGTCCACCTCGCCAAGATGCTCAAGGAGGGCGCCAACGTCCTCCTCCTCGACGAGCCCACCAACGACCTCGACGTGCACACGTTGCGCGCGCTGGAAGAAGCCATCGAGAACTTCCCCGGCTGCGCCGTGGTCATCAGCCACGACCGCTGGTTCCTCGACCGCATCGCCACCCACATCCTCGCCTTCGAGGGCGATTCCAACGTGGTCTGGTTCGAGGGCGACTACTCGGCCTACGAGGCCGACAAGAAGAAGCGCCTGGGCGACGTCGCTCCCAAGCGCATCCACTACAAGAAGCTGACCCGCTGATTTGACCGCATCCCTTCTGGTCTCCTTCGGCCCGAAGGCGGTCGCGGCGCTGGCCCTCTTGTCGCTCGGCGCGCTCGCCGCGAGGCGGCGCTCGCCCGGCCTGCTCGTCCTCTTCCTGGCCCTGGCCGGGCTGGCGCTGCGCCTCTTCGCCGTCGCTCCCGCCCACCGCGTCTTCTACGACGAGTACGAGCACCTCGACCTGGCCCGCAACCTGGCCGAGCGCGGCCGCTTCGCCGGCACGATGGCGAGCATCCCCGGCCTGCTGACAGTGGACCGCCTCGCCCTATGGCCCCCGCTGGCCCACCTCCACTACGCCGCGCTGTTCTTGCTGAAGGGCTTCAGCGAGCATTCCGTCTATATCCTGAACGCCGTCCTCTCCAGCCTCGCCGTCCTCGCCGTCGGAGGCCCCGTCGCCGCCGCCGTGATCGCTTTTTCCTCTACGGCCGTCATGTACGCCGCCACGGCCGACCTGGCCTCCGTCGCCTTGCTGTGGGGCGCGCTCGCGTGGGTCGCGATGCTCCGCACCGAAGACGATGCCTCGCCGTTATCGCTATGGGCCGCCGCCCTGACCGTCTCCGCCGCCATGCACGCCCGCCCCGACGGCTTCGTCCTCCTGCCGCCCCTACTGGTCATGCTCTCCAAGCACGGCCGCAAAGCCCTGCCCCCGGCCCTCTTAGCCAGCGTCTCCGTCCTCCCGCTGCTCGTCCTGGCCTACGTCTCCCGAACGGCGGGCCAAGACGCCTACGGCGAAGCCGCCGCCCCGATCCTCGCCCGCCTGCCGCGCCAAGCCTGGGAAAACATCCTCCACTTCCTCGCCCCCGAGCGCCTCGTCCTCCTCGGCCTCGCGGCAGGCGGCTTCTGGGCCGCAAAAGAGAAGCGCGGAAGCTGGGCGCTCGTCCTGGGCTGCAGCCTCTACTTCTTGATTTACGCCGCCTTCGCCAACAGCGCCTTCTCCCGTGGCAGCGGCGACAAATACGCCCTGCAGCTCATCCTGCCCCTCGCCCTATTGGCCGGAAGCGCCTCTTTCGCCGGCGTCCCCGCCGTGCTCGCGTTGTACGCCGCGCTGGGCCTCTCATCGATCACCCCGCCCCGCGACGTCGGCTATGCCGCATCAGACGCGTTCCTGAGAAAGCTCGGCCCGCTCCTCAAGGAAGGCCCTCCCGTCCTGACCTTCGTACCGCCCGCGCCACGCGCTGTAGGGGATGCCTCGGTCGTCCACCCCCGCCTGCTCCTCGAACAGGGTCCAGCCAAGCTCGACCCCGATGGCAAAGGCTTCCTCCTCATCCGCGACGAAGCCGCCGCATTCCGCCCCGAAGACGCCGCCGCGCTAGACGCGCTGGTGAAGGGTCTCTACGAGGAAAAGGTGCTGCTCTCGGAGACCGCCGGAGGCCGCGACCGCAGCCTCTCTCACCTCACGCCTCGCCGCATGAACGCCAACCCCCGCGGCGACAACCGGTAGCCCGTCCCCAGGCTCACCGTCAGCCCCAAGTTCTTCAGCTTCCGGACGTTCAGCTTGAAGCTCTCCTTGTCCTGCCCGACCTTCCCGCACAGGTCGCCCGCTCGAACGCCGGGATGCTTCCGGAGCAACGCCAGCACGCGCGCCGTCCATGGATTCTTGTCATCGAGCCGTCGCAGTCGCCGGGCTAACTCGTTTAACTCCCGGCCCGCGAGCACCTTCGACTTGCGCAGTGCGATCCGCGGGTCGGCCACGAGAAGGCCGAACGTGATGCGATAGACCTGTCCCTCGCGACGCTCATTCAGCTCGACCACCAACGCATCGCGCGACTCATACCCCGCCCGCCGCGCCGCCTGCTCAGTGATGCTCGCCACGCCCACCGAGGCGACGGTTTTGATGCGAAGCTGCCCCACCGGCGTCAGAAGCGTGCCCCCGGCCTTTACCGATGGGCGCCGCCAGCGCCGATAGGCGCTGGCGACAGAACCATCGCGAATTCCATCGAGGAATTTCTGCCTGAAGAGCATCGTCAGTTATGGCGTTTAATCGATCGCAGGATGACTACGATTTCCGCCTCAGGGAGCCCTCCTCCGACGCCCACAGAAACAGCGGAGTCGGCCGACGGCAAGAATGCTGCGTGTGTAGGGCCGCCATCACCAGTATCATCCGGATCAGGGCCCAATCTGCACCACACGCCGTCGCGCACGTGAGGAAGCCGTTCAGGCTTACCGGCACATTTCCTTATCATCTCCGACCAAGCCCTCTTATGACGAGACATCCCGACGTAAAACAAATCCAGTGGTAAGCCATCCTTAGGATTCACATTAACGTAATTCTGAACTCGAAAGTGGTTCGCACTGCGATTCACGATGCGGCCCGTCGCAGGAAGTACAATGGAAATACCCAGGTCAGCGGCATGGAAGGTTTCCTCAGCTCTCTTGTAGAGATGCCTAGCGAGCCCGCCTTCGCCCTTCTCCAAGAACACTATTTCCGCCCCTTCGACACAATCCAGCGATTCATCGCAACAATAGGCTCGGGTCTTTAGCATAACCTCGGAGTTTGCAGGCGCCTTACACAGTGCTTTCGAGTCTGAAAATCCGCTTAACGATACCCCTTTTATTTCCACGGTCATGGCGCACTCGAATCCATCCGCCGCGGCGACCTTGACCACACTTGCAGAGTGAGTCGCAGATGAGGACGCAATTCCATAGACACCTGCGGGGAAACACTTGGCGCTAACCGAAGTGTATCCCGACGCTAGAAGAGCTACGGCAACGGCTATATCTTTCCACACATAGCGCAGGGGGTGAGCGGCGGCCGCTTCAACTGTCCACCCAAACGAGGCGGCTGGCCGCTCTACCCAATGGTTAGGAGGCACTAGCCCGCTCATTTGTTGTACTCCGGCGACTTTCCATAGCTCAACATCGAATCACGGCTGGCTTTGACAGCACTTTCGATTCCATCTTTCTGAACTTTGGTATTTACAGAGACCGCAGTGTTGAGAACACCCATAAAACTTCCGGGGAATTTCACGACGGGTGGATGGCTTCCGATCCAGCTCAAAAATTCCATCGCTTCCTCTGAGCCGCTCCAACCGAGTCCCATTAGAGCCCTAGTTCGGAGTTGTTCTTGAGTATCCGCCGCGGCTCGTGTTTGAGCAAAGCATTTGATGCGCCCATAAACAGATTCATCCTTAACCCAGGTCTTTAGATACTGAACCCCTGGGGCACCTCCGCGTTGACCTATGAGTTCAAGCGCACTGCCAATCATCCAAATCCTACCGGATGGCCCAGTGCACGTCGTCGCCTCTTGTTCCACGAAAGACTTCAAACCAGCAAAGATGCGCGGATTAGGCTTCTTTAAATCCCCGAATGTGGACATCCGCTGAAGTAGCCCTTGCCTGTATTGTTCATTGCGCGGGTCGGAAAATCGCTTGATGAGTTCAGAGTCAGCACGGGGCCCCAGCTTTATGAGCTCCTCAAAGGAGATGCCGGCAGCTGCAGGTGGCGCAAGATCCCCGACGACCTCTACGGCATGTGCGATGCCCGCGAGATGAAGGCTAAGAGTGACGAGTGCCAAGGTTTTCATCGTTCGGGTGCGTCTTCGAAACTCAGTAGGCCCCTAACGCAGACGCTCTGCCGCCGCCGCTTCTGCTATCCACCCAATCGAGGCGGCGGGCGGCAGCAGCGAATGGGTAGGCATCACTTTTTTCCAGCAACATCGTGAATCAACTGCTCAATCTCTTCTTCTCTCGCGGCTGGAATGGGATTTTCCCGCCTAAGACTCCATTCGGGGAACCAGTAGCTCGTCATCGCATGATCGCGAGTGAGGAACCAAATCCCGGCTTCTCCGGTCTTATGGTTCCTATACGGCGTATAGTAGTGGCCCAGGTCCTTGCTGTCGAATGCGACCCAAATCAGATGGCGGCTCTCAATGCTTCCCTTTAAAACCTTGGGGTTCAGTATCTTAGCCCTGTCAAAGTATCGAGTTTCGGAGTCTTTAACCTTGTGCCAAAAAGCTTTTGAAATGTGAAAGCCCTGCTCGGGATACTTGAATGTTATCGAGAAGGCGCGCTCTTCGCGATCAACCAGCTCCCCAACGACAATCAATTCTGCTGCGCCGACGTAGTCTTTCATGGTCGGCGGACGCTTCCCATCCGCAAGGACAAATACTGGGACAGAAGCGATTCCGAGAAGTCCGATTACTGCAAGAATTCTTTTCTTCATCAATGTATGCCTAACGCCGAGGATGAGCGGCGGCGCCTATCAAGATATTCCTTACCGAGGCGCCGGCCGCTCTATCCATTAGTTAGGTGGAACGACTAGTTTGCTGGAAAGCCAAAACGGAAAACATCCTTGTTCTTGAGCATCTGACTTACGGCTTGGTCACTCGGCTTATTCTCCATTTCCTCAAAGCAGAACGGTTTCAGCTTCTTCGCCGCTATCTTCGGGTTATAGCTGACCCAATACTCATCGTAGGCTTCATACGCAGGCGTATTGCACCAGGCCCTTCTGCAGAAGCTTTGCAGCTCGCTCTGAGACACTGATGATGCTGGGATCAGGAACGCGGCCATCGAAGGGTCCTGAAGTCTTTTCAATCCGACGGATTTCTTCCACTGGGATAGCGCGCAGGCCAGGCCCAACAGAAGCAATCGCTTCTTTCGGGTACTGAATGCTTACCAGCTTAAAGAGCATTCTCAAGAATTTGCGAGGGCGCATCTCAGCTAAGAATTCAGGGGACCCGACCTGAGACTTCATGCCGTCTTCCACCAAGATGTATCCCGACAGAGTTTCTGTTGAAAGGTGCACTTTCGCCGACTGCAAAGTGGGCAGAGGAGTATCTGCATGGGCAACGCCTGCAAGCGTCAGCAGTGCTGCGCTCAGAAAATGATGTCGGTGCAATTTCACCTCAGTATTCCACCTAACTACTATTAGACTGGTCGGCCTAATCGGGCCGCGCAATCGGGTTCATCGCCAATTATGGAGTAAAAATTGGCATTTCGCCATGGGAGGGCACGGAACGGACGCCGTGATAGACTGCGGACCTGGTCAGCCTAGCGCGGCAGGCCGGTCGGTCAGTGGCGGCGGCGCTCTTGGCGGCGTTCTTGGCGGTTGTCGCGGCGGCGGTCGAGGCGATGGCGGCGGTCTTCGCGGCGGTTGCGGTTCTCGCGGCGCTGTTCCAGGCGTTCGCGACGCTCGCGGATGAACTTGTCGCGCTTCTCGGGGGGCATGTCGCGGAGGCGCTGGTAGCGGTCGCGGACGAGTTTGCGCTCCTCGGGGGTGAGGTTCTTGAAGCGGTGCCACTTCTCGCGCAACTCCCCCTTACGCTCATCGGGCATGGACTTCCAGCGCTGGTAGTTCTCCAGGGCGCGCTCTTTCTGGGCGGGGGTCATGGCTTTCCAGCGGGCGTGGGCGTCTTCCTGAGCATGGGAGACGACGCTCGTGAGAAGAACGGCGGCGAGTAGGGCGGCGGCGCGGAGGATTTTCATCACTCGTCCTCCCCCTCGCCTTCGCCTTCGAGCAGGCCCATGGCTTCGAGCATGTCGAGGTTCTCGAGGAGTTCGGCGGGCGGCGACTGCAAGGCTTGCTGGCGGGCGACGGCGCTCGCGCCGAGAAGGCCGACGGTCAGAAGGAGTTCCATGGTGGTCATGCGGGGTCCAGTTCCTCGGCTTCTAGCAGGATCTCAAGATGGTCGAGCATGTGGGCGTGCTCCATCAGCTCCAGCTCGTCAGCGGGGGCGTGGGCGGCGGGCGGGGGCTCGGGGAGGTCGCGGCGGACCACGGCGAAGGTCAGGGCGGCGACGGCGAGGCCGGCGGCCAGGCCGGCGGTGAGACGGCGCGCGGGGGCGGCTT
>CAZTZW010000138.1:0-6961 GCA_964618085.1 uncultured Elusimicrobia bacterium | reverse complement strand
AGACCGGCGACAGCGCTGTCGAAGCCTACAAACGCGCCCAGGCCGATGGCGCGGGGAAGCCCCTTGGTGCCGACGCGGCGGGCCAGCAGCACCGACGCGGCCAGCGCGCCGAGACCGACCGCGCCCATGAGCCAGCCCATGCCCCGGGGGCCGGCCTTGAGCGCGCCCTCCGAGAAGGCGGGGAGGATGGAGAACAGGGGCATGCCGGCGAAGCTCACCGCCGCCAGCAGGGCCAGCAAGGAGCGCCTCTCTCCGTCGCGCCACGCGTAGGACAAGCCTTCCCTTATATGGGCCCAGGCCGAACCCGCGGCCGCGTCGGCGGCGGGGCGGGCCCCGATGAGGGCCAGCCCCGCGAGCATGGCCGCGAAGCTCGCGCCGTTGATCCAGAAGCACGTCGCCTCGCCCGCCGAAGCGATGATGAGGCCCGCCAGGGCGGGGCCGACCATGCGCGAGGCGTTGAGCAGGAGCCCGCTGAGCGCGATGGCGTTGTCCGCATCCTCGGGCGGCACGAGGGTGGTGACGAAGGACTGCCGGGCCGGCATGTCGAAGGCGTTGACCACGCCCAGGAGGACCGAGAGGACGAGCACGTGGCCGACGGTGACCGCGCCGGTCGTGGTGAGCGCCGCCAGGACCAGCGCCTGGACCAGCGCCAGGCCCTGGATCCAGAGCAGCAGCTTGCGGCGGTCCCAGCGGTCGGCGGCCGCGCCCCCGACCAGCCCCAGGACCACGCTCGGCGCCTGCCCCGCCGCCGCGGCCACGCCGAGCAAGGTCCCAGAGCCCGTCAGCCGGTAGATGAGCCAGCCCTGGGCCGTCTGCTGCATCCAGGTCCCCGTCATGGACACGAGCTGCCCGAGGAAGTACAGGCGGTACTCGCGGCGCCGCAGCGCCCGCAGCGACGGGGGGATGCGCTCGGTCATCGCTCCTAGCCGGCCGCCTCGCCCAGCGCGGCGGCCTCCTCGGCCTCCTTGGCCGCGCGGATGACGGCGCCGGCGGAGACGCCGCTCTTCTTGCCCTCGATGCGCGTGAACAGGCTGTAGGCCGCGGGCACCACGAAGAGGGTCAGGAAGGTCGACACCGACACGCCGCCGATGATGGCCAGCGCCATCGGCACCGTGGTCTCCGAGCCCGCGCCGCGCGCCAGCGCGGTCGGGATGGCCGCCGTGATGGTCGCCACCGAGGTCATGAGGATGGGACGCAGGCGCACGGGGCAGGCCTCGAGCAGCGCGGCGCGGGGGTCGAGCCCCGCCTCGCGGCGCGAGTTGGTGAAGTCCACCAGGAGGATGGAGTTCTTCTTCACCAGGCCCATGAGCAGCAGCAGGCCGATCATGGAGTTGATGTTGAGGCTGCGCCCCGCGATCAGCAGGGCCAGGAACGCGCCGGACAGCGAGAACGGCAGCGCGAGCAGGACGGTCACGGGGTGGATGAAGCTGTTGAACTGGGCGCCGAGCACCATGTAGGCCACCAGGATGCCCAGCAGCAGCGCGAACAGCAGGCTCTGGAACGACTCGCGGAAGGTCTGCGAGGAGCCCGAGAGCTTCACGTAGTAGCCGTCGGGCAAGGTCTCCTTGGCGAGACGCTCCACGGCGTCGAGCGCCTCGGCCTGCGAGTGGCCCGGGGCGATGTTGCCGAACACGCCGATGGCGCGCTCCCGGTCCTTGCGGGTGATGGCGAGCAGGGACGGCTTCTCCTCGAGCGTCACCACGTCGGCGAGGCGGATCATCTCGCCGCGCACGTTGCGCACGTAGAGCCGCTTGATGTCGTCGGGCGTGAGGCGGTCCCGGGTCTCCGCGCGCACGCGCACGTCGTAGCGGCGTCCGTTGTCCGTGAACAGGCCCGCGCGCACGCCGCCGATCATCGCGTTGATGGTGGTGCCGATGGTCTGCATGGAGACGCCGCGGGCGTAGGCTTTGGCCCGGTCGGGGTAGACGCGGATCTCGGGCATGCCGGTCTTGTAGTCGGTGTCGGCGTCGATGAGCATCTTCGAGTCCTCGAGCTTCTTCATCAGTTTCGCCGAGGAATCGATGAGGGTCTCCCAGTTCGGTCCGCGCACCGTGAACTCGACGGGGAAGCCGCGCGAGGAGGAGAAGCCTCCCTGCGAGAGGTCCATGATGAAGGCGCGCACGTCGGGGATGGCGTTGAGCGCCTTGCGCGCGTCGGCCATCACGTCGCCCTGGGTGACGGGCCCGCCGCCGGCGCGGCGCGGGCGGTCCTTGAGGTCCTTGAGCGTCAGGAACAGCATCCCGGAGTTCACCTCGCCGCCGCCGAAGCCGCCGACCGCGGAATAATAGCCGGCCACGGTGGGGTTATCGATGAACCACTGCTCGGCCTGCTTGAAGCGGCCGTCGGTGAACTCCATGGAGGAGCCCACGGGCGTCTGCAGGCGCACCATGAACATGCCCTGGTCCTGGGCGGGGACGAACTCCTTCTTGAGGAACTTCACCGAGACCATCGACACCGCGAAGAACGCCACGCCCATGGCGACGACGGTCCAGCGGTGATCCAAGGTCCACGTCAGGCCGCGGCGGTAGCGGTCGGACAGGGACGCGAACAGCCGGTCGACGTACTGCACGAGGCGGCTGCCGTGCTTGGCCGTCTCGAGGAACTGCGACGTGCGCATCGGGGCGAGCGTGAGCGCCTCGAGCAGCGAGAGCGAGACCGCCGCCGAGATGGTGACGCCGAACTGGAAGAAGAACTTCCCGATGATGCCCTTCATGAAGATGACGGGCAGGAAGATGGCGAGCACGGCCACCGTCGCGGCCATGGCCGCGAAGGTGATCTCCCGCGCGCCGATGACCGAGGCCGTGACGCGGTCGCGCCCCTTCTCGACGTAGCGCACGATGTTCTCCAGCACGATGATGGCGTCGTCGACGACGATGCCGATGGAGAGGGTCAGCGCCAGCAAGGTGAACGAGTTCAGCGTGAAGCCCAGGAAGTAGGTCACGATGAAGGTGCCCAGCACCGAGGTCGGGATGGCCAGGAGGACGTTGACCGTCGAGGACCAGGAGCCCAGGAACAGCCAGCACACCGCCGAGGTCAGGATGGCGGCCAGGATGAGGTGGTGGGTGAGCTCGGCCACCGACTGCTTGATGAACTTGGTCGAGTTGAAGCGGACGCCGAGGGTCATGCCCTTGGGGAGGCTCGGGATGAGCTCCTTCATCTTCTTCTCGACGCGCTCGGAGATGGCCACGGCGTTGGCGCCGCGCTGCTTGCGGATGCCGATGCCCACGGCGCGCTGGCCCGCCACCCGCGAGATGCGGCGCTGGTCGGCGAGGCCGTCCTCGATGCGGGCGACCGCCTTCAGCGGGATGGGGACGTGGATGGGGCTGCCGCCGCGCTGGGTGATGAGGAGGTTCCCGAACTGCGCCGGGTCGGCGATCTCGCCGAGCGTGCGGACGTTGAACTCCTTGGACGCCGTCTCGATCTGGCCGGCCGGGACCTCCGCGTGCTCCCGGGCGATGGCGGCCATGACGTCCTCGACGGTGAGCTCGTGGCGCTTGAGCTTCTCGGCGTCGACCCAGACGCGCAGGTTGCGGTTGATGAGGCCGCCCAGGAAGATGTCGCCCACGCCCGGCACGGTCTGGAACTTGGACTTGAGCACGTCCTGGGCGTACACCATGAGGTCCTTGGGCGGGACGTCGCCCGAGAGGGCCATCCACATGATGGGGTTGTCCTCGGGGTTGACCTTGGTGACGATGGGGGGGTCGATGTTGCGGGGCAGGCGCATCTGCGCCTGGGCGATCTTGGTCTGGATCTCCTGGAGGGCGATGTCGACGTTGCGGTCGAGCTCGAGCTCGACCGTGATGGCGGCCTGGCCCTGCTTGGAGGAGGAGCTGATCTCGCGCACGCCCTGGACCGAGGTGACCGCGTCCTCGATGATGTCGACGACCTCGGCCTCCATGATCTCCGGCGCCGCGCCCTCCCAGGTCACCGCGACGTTGACCACGGGGAAGTCCACGTCCGGCATCTGCGACACGCCCATGCGGCCGTAGCCGATCCAGCCGAAGACCATGAGCGCGAACATCAGCATCCACGCGAAGACGGGGTTCTTGATGGAGATGTCGGACAGGTTCATCAGAGGGTCCCTCCCGGGAGTCCGGCGGCCACTTCGAGGCGCGTGCGCGACCACCAGGCGTCGAGTCGGGCCCGGCTGGAGAGCAGCCGCGCCTGCTGGAGGGAGTTGAGGCCTCCCAGCACGTCCAGATTGGTCACCTGCCCGAGGCGGTAGTCCTCGGATTGGGCCTTGGCGTTGGCCTCCGCGGCGGCGGCGGCCTTCTCCAGGGCGGCGACGACGTCGGCCGACGCCGCGAGGTCCTCGTACGCCGTGCGCGTCTCGAGCTCGGCCATGCGCGCGGCCTGCTCGAAGGCGGCGCGCGCGGAGCGCTTGCGCGCCTCCTGCTGACGCACCAGCGCCGTCGTCTCGCCGCCGCCGTACAGCGGCAGGGTCCCCGTGATGAGGACGTCCCACTTCACCTGGTCGGTGAAGCTCGGCGGGCGCTTCAGGTAGTAGTTGGCGTCCAAGCCGATCTCGGGCCAGCGCCGGCGCGAGACGACCTTGATGTTGCGCTCCGCGGCGGACGCCTCGAGACGGCGGGCCTCCACGTCGGGCCGGACGCGCGAGCGCGCGAGAGCGCCCTCGAGGACGGAGGACGCCGGCGCCGACGAGAGCTCCACGAGCGCGCCGACCTCCTCCAGACCGGTGAGGAAGCGCAGCTGGAACTGGGCGCGGCGCTCCGCGGCGCGCGACTGCTCCTGGTCGGCCACGGCCTGGGCGTGCTGGGCGGCGGCGGCGAGCAGCTCGCTCTTGCGGGAGCGGCCGACCTTCAGCCGCTGGTCCAGGTCCTTGAGGCGCTCGTCGGTGATGCCGAGGAGCGCCCCGCGGATGCGGATCTCCTCGCGCGCCGCGAGGACGTCGAGGTAGGCGCGGGCGACGTCCTGATACAGGAGCTGCTTGGCGCGCTCCAGCCGCAGGCGTCCCGCCTCGCCGAGCTCCTTGGCGGAGCGGAAGGCGAGGAATTCCCGGAAGCCCGAGAAGATGGGCTGATGGCCGGCGATCCAGGCCTGCTCGCGGTAGCGCTGAAGGAACAGACCGCTCGAACCGGGGGGGACGTCCTGGATGCTCTCGGTGGCCCGCAGCGACACGCTGGGCTTGGCCCGGGACATGATCTCCTGCGCCTGGGCGACGAGCACGTCGTAGTCGGCCCCGCGCATGACCAGCTCCTCGCTGCGCGCCAGGGACAGCCGGTAGGCCTCCTCCAGCGTCAGCGTCCGCGCGGAGGCGGCCTCTTGGGCGCGGACCGCGAGGGGGGAGAAGAGGACGGCGAGCGCCAGGAGGGCCCTCACAGCTTCACCCCGCTGCCGTCGAGGAAGAACCCGACGACGGCCTCGGCCTCCTTCTCGAGCTTGCGCTCGTGCTGCTCGATGACCTTGCGCATGGTCGCGGTGCGGCACAGGCCGACGAAGGCCATCGTCGCGAAGCGCATGTCGGGCACGGACTTGCCGCCGTCCTTGGCGGCCTGCTTGAGGAGGATGCCGACGCGGTCGATGTTGCCGCGCATCTTGTCCATGAGCCGCCCGCAGGACTTGTCGCCGCAGCCGGGGAAGCGGCCGGTCGCGAACTGCGAGAGGAAGTCGCGGCTGTGGTCGAAGTGGGCGAGGATGACGCGGGCCGCGGCGAGGAGGAGGTCCTTGCCCTCGACGCCCGCGCGCGCCAGCGCGTCCAGTTCCAGGCCCAGGCCCTCGACCAGGTCGGCGAAGGCGGCCTCGAAGAGCTCCTCCTTGCCTTTATAATGGAGGAACAGCGTGCCCTTGGCCACGCCGGCCTCCTTGGCGACGTCGTCCAAGACGAGGTCTTGGAAGCCGCGCGAGACGAGCAGGCGCCGCGCCGCGGCGAGGATGGCGCGCTTCTTGGAATCGGGGTCGCGGACGACGGTTTTGACGCTCATGGGCCCTCTTACATTAATAACTGACTGGTCAGTCATTATCTTAGCACGACGTCGCCGTGATTTCAAGTCACGTTCCCATGACGCCGCTATTCGCGGCAGTACCAGGCGACGGCGGTGAGCGCGGCCCCGACCCCGTAGGTCAGCAGCGCGGTCGGCGTGAAGTAGGAGTAGGCCATGAGCGCGCCGCCCACGAACATGAGCGTCGCGTTGTTCGTCGTCCGGCCGTAGCGGAAGGCGATGAAGCCGATACCCGAGAAGATCAGGCCGCCGAACAGGATGGCCGGATCGAAGATCACGCGCCCAGCTCCCAGGCGGTCACGGGCCTGGCCTTGCCCTTCACCCGCACGCGGCGCCGCGCCGCGCCGTCCGGACGCTTCTTGAGGCGCCGCCACGCCGCGGCCGTGAGCAGCACGCGGCCCGGCGCGGCGTTGGACTCCATGCGCTGGGCCAGGTTGACCGCGTCGCCGATGAAGGTGTACTCGCGCCGCGCGTCGGAGCCGACGTTGGCGCGCACGGCGCGCCCCCAGTTGACCCCGATGCGCACGTCGAAGGGGCTGCCCGCCCCGCGGCGGGACGCGGCCAGCGCCAGGATGTCGCGGGCGGCGGCCAGCGCCCCGTCCGCCGTCGGGAACACCGCGAAGATGCAGTCGCCGATGAACTTGTCCACGTCGCCGCCGCGGGCGTAGACGGCGGCGGTCGCCGGCGAGAGCAGGGCGTTGAGCTCGCGCACCACCTCGGCCGGGCGGCGCGTCTCGCTGAAGGAGGTGAAGCCCTTCACGTCCATGAAGAGGAAGGCTCCCGTGAACGCGGCGTCGGGCACCTCGTACTGGCCGCGCGCCGCGCGCGCGCCCACCTCGTCCCACACGCCGTGGGGCGTGTAGCGCCGGATGACGTCGCTCTGCCGCCGCAGCCGCTCGCCGTCCTCGTAGGACTTGCGCGAGAGGTTGGAGAGGATGCTCTCGGTGCGGTCCAGCGTGTCCTCGCTGCGCGCCAGCGCCGCCGCCGGGTCCGCCGCGGCC
>CAZTZW010000137.1:5481-6970 GCA_964618085.1 uncultured Elusimicrobia bacterium | reverse complement strand
AGAGGTAGGCGAGCTTATGCTCCTTCTGGAGGTCCTTCAGGAGGTTGAGGATCTGCGCCTGGATGGACACGTCGAGGGCCGAGACGGGCTCGTCGGCCACGACCAGCTTCGGCTCGAGCGAGAGGGCGCGCGCGATGCCGACGCGCTGGCGCTGGCCGCCGGAGAACTCGTGCGGGTGGCGGTCCAGGAAGGACTTGGCGATGCCGCAGTCGTCGAGGAGCTTGTGCAGCCGCTTGGCGCGCGCCGCCGGATCCTTGTGGAGGCCGTGGATGTCCCAGGGCTCGGTGATGATCTGCTCGACCGTCATGCGCGGGTTGAGCGAGGAGTACGGGTCCTGGAAGATGACCTGCATGCGCCGGCGCATGTCCTTGAGCTCGCGGCCGCCCATCTTCGAGACGTCGTTGCCGTCGAAGAGGACCTGGCCCGCGGTGGACTTCTCCAGCGCGAGCACGAGCTTGCCGAGCGTGGTCTTGCCGCAGCCGGACTCGCCGACGACGGCGAAGCTCTCCTGCGGCATCACCGAGAAGGACACGCCGTCGACGGCCTTCACCGTGGTCTTCTCGCCGAACATGCCCTTGCGGGCGGCGAAGTGCTTCTTGAGGTCGCGGACCTCGAGGATGGGCAGCTGGGCGCTCATGCGACCCCCTGGGGCTTCTCGAAGCGGTGGGACTTCTCGACCGACCGGTCCTCGACGAGCCAGCAGTTGGCCATCGCGCCGGACTTCAGGTGGAACTGGAGCGGGTCCTCGGCGCGGCAGCGGTCCATGACCTGCGGGCAGCGCGGCGCGAAGGGGCAGCCCGCGTGCAGGCCGGCGCCCAGGTCGGGCGGCTGGCCGGGGATGGCCTCGAGGCGCTCCTTGCGCTCGTAGATGGAGGGCACGGAGGCCAGCAGTCCCTTGGTGTAGGGGTGCTGGGGGTTCTTGAACAGCTCGCCCACGGGGCCGCTCTCGACGGGCCGGCCGGCGTACATGACCACGACGTCGTCGGCCATCTCGGCGACGACGCCGATGTTGTGGGTGATGAGGATGATGGCCATCTTGTACTCGCGCTGGAGGTCTTTCATCAGCTCGAGGATCTGGGCCTGGATGGTGACGTCGAGCGCGGTGGTCGGCTCGTCGGCGATGAGCACGTCGGGCTCGCAGGAGAGCGCGATGGCGATCATCGCGCGCTGGCGCATGCCGCCGGAGAACTGGTGCGGGTAGTCGTTGACCCGCTCCTCGGGATGAGGGATGCCGACCTTGCGCAGGAGGTCGACGGCCTTGGCCCAGGCCTTCTCCTTGCTGGCGCCCTGGTGGAGCATGACGGCCTCGGCGATCTGCTCGCCGACGCGGATGACGGGGTTGAGGCTCGTCATCGGCTCCTGGAAGATCATCGCGATGCGGTTGCCGCGCAGGGCGCGCAGGCCCTCGGTGCTCATCTTCAGGATGTCGTCGCCGCGGAAGCGGATCTCCCCGCCCACGATCTTGGCGGGCGGCATGGGCAGCAGGCCC
>CAZTZW010000137.1:0-5471 GCA_964618085.1 uncultured Elusimicrobia bacterium | reverse complement strand
TTGCTCTGCGCCAGGTCGTAGGTGATCCCGTCCACGGCTTTCACCGTGCGCTCGGGGGTGATGAAGTGGGTCCGCAGTCCGCGGACGGAGAGGACGGGCTCGCTCACTAGATGGAGGTGGTGACGAGGCTCTCGGTGGAGAGCACGCCCGGGGCGGCGCGGATGTCGCGCACGACCACGTTGGAGAGGGTGCCGACGTCCTCGGTCTCGATGTCGAGGACCAGGTCCCAGCGGCCGAACACGGCGGTGACGTGCGAAACGCCCTTGATCTCTTTGAGACGGGCCAAGGCGTTCTTCTCTTTGCCCGCCATCAGCCGCACCAGCACGAGTCCGGTCACCATGTTCGCTGTTTCTCCTCGCTTCCTATATGCGCGGCAGTATATCATAATCTCCCCGCATGCGACGTCCTCCGCCGCTGCGCCAGACCGCCGCCCTCGCCGGGGTGTTCCTCCTCTATGCCGCGGTGGGCGTGACCTTGTACATGGGCTGGGAGCGCAACGTCGAGCGCCGCCGCGTCGTCTCCCTGCGCGCGGAGTCCTCCGACCTCCTCCATTACGATTTCGCCGAGCTGCGCCTGCGCGCGGCCGACCCGAAGACGCAGGAGCGCTTCGCCGCCTCCCCCCCGCGCGTGGCGGTGACGCGCGACGGCCAGGTCGTGACCACGGTCGCGGCCATCCGCGAGGTGACCTTGCGGCGCATGGCGCCGGGCCTGTGGGGCGGGCGCTGGCCCGTGCCCTGGAACGCGCCTCCGGGCGAGTACCGCCCGGTCCTGCTCGACGCCGACGACCTCTCGGGACGCCTGCAGGCGAGCCCGTTCCGCGTGGGGCGCCGCGTCCCCGCGGTGAAGCCCGACGGGCTCATCGTCGCGACGCTCGAGCGCATGGAGCCGCTGGCCGAGATGCGCATGAAGGGGCCCGACGGGCGCGAGACGGACTGGCGCGGCCTGCTCGACTGGACGGAGTCGCTCGGGGCCAACGCGTTCTGGATGGCGGCCGGCTCCACGCCCGGAGCCGCGCCGGGCGAGAAGTGGCTCGACGTCAACCGCGATCTCATCCCGGTCGTCGCCAAGGAGTGCCGCGCGCGCGGCCTGAAGTTCGGCGTGTACGTGCTCTACTCGCTGACGCTCGACGGCAAGAACCGCGTGCCCGGCTACGAGTACGCTCTGGAGATCGAGAACGCCCGTCCGGTCGAGACCCGCGCCATCTCCATCCGCGACCGCCGCCGCCTCGACGACGCCGTCGATTTCCTCGCGCCCTACGCGCGCGACCCGAACGTGGACTTCGTCGGCCTGGACTATATAAGAAACGCGCTCGGAGGCGTCGAACTGGTGGACGACTTCGCCTCCGAGATGCCCGGCGTGGCCCTGCCCCCCGACTGGAAGACGCTCGCGCGCGACGAGCGCATGCTGTGGCTGGCGCGCAAGAAGATCATGCGCGCCGACGCGGCCTTCATCGACGCCTGGCAGTGGTGGCGCGCGCGCCGCGTCGCCCTCATCGTCAAGGAGGTCAAGACGCGCTTGGGCGGCAAGCCGCTGTGGGCCTTCACCCTCACCTGGGACAAGGGCTGGCATCACGGGCAGGACCCCGTCATGATGAACGACGCGGGCGTCGACCTCGACGCGCTCATGTTCTACGAGGCCGACAAGGCCCAGTACGCCGCGATGGTGAAGGACTGGGGCGCCTACGTCCGAAAAGGCGACGTGAACCTCGTGCCCGGCAACATCTACGACTGGAACCTCCATCAGAAGGACCCGGCGGGCCCCGCCGAGTTCGGCCGGCGGCTGGACGCCGCGCTCGACCGCGTCTACGCCGACGGCCCCGCCAACGCCGTCTTCTATCACGATATCGGCCGGCTGGTGCGGGGGCGCCTGGGGCCGTGGGGCACCAAGGGCTGGGCCGAGGAGACGCGGCGCATATCCAGAAAAGTTAAGATGCGGGCATCGACCCCATGAACGCTCTACTGCTCGTCTTGGCGCTGACGGCCTGCGGCGCCGAAACAAAGCCGAAGCCTGATAAGCCCGCGTGCGCGGCCCAGGTCGTCGAGAAGAAGGTCAAGCTGACCTTCCCGAGCGGCAAGTCCATCGTCGTGGACGTCGCCGATACGCCGAAGACGCGCGAGATCGGCCTGATGTGCCGGACCAAGCTGCCCAAGGACTACGGCATGCTGTTCGTCTTCCCCAACGAGATGGGCCTGGGCTTCTGGATGAAGAACACCCTCGTGTCCCTCGACCTGCTGTGGATCGGCGCCGACAAGCGCATCGCCCACATCGCGCCGAAGCTGAAGGCCTCGAAGCTCGACACGCCCGAGGACAAGATCGCCCGGGCCGGCGGCCGCGGTCAGTACGTCCTCGAGCTCCCCGCCGGCGACGCCGCCCGCCGCAAGCTCAAGGTCGGCGACCAGCTCGCCTTCGACGTCTCCCCCGTCGAAAAGTAAGTCAGGGGTCTGACCCCTGACTTACTGCTAACCGCGTCCTTGGTCAGGAGAAGTAGCGGCGCAGGTGGTCGAGGCGGTAGGTCGAGTCCGACAGCGAGTCGCGCTGCCAGATGGCCCAGGCCCACACGGCGACGGGCGACATGGCGAGGAGGATGAACAGGAAGGGGTGCATCCCGGACGTGAGCGTCTGGACGAGCCCCATCAGCGCCATCACCGCGAGCCACGCCGCGCCCGCGTACGCCGCGATCCGCTGCATGCGGTCGCGCACGGTCTTCTTGGCGTCGCGCAGCTCGTGCCAGCTGGGCATGCCCCCGCCGCCGGTCTCGAGCGTCGCCAGCACGCGGGCCCTCTCGCGCCACTCCCGCGGGTGCATGTCGATGGCGCCCTCGTAGTAGCGCTCCAAGGCGATGACGTCGGCCGGGCGCAGGCGTTCCTCCGCCGCGAAGCGGTCCGCCGCGGCGCCGGCCGGGCCGACGGAGACGGCCGTCACGCCGCGGGCCCGCTGCTTGTCGATGGCGGCCAGCAGCCCGTCCGCCCAGGACCGGCCCTGCTCGCCGCCCACGGCGCGCTGGTGCTTCACGGCCGCGGACAGCAGGCCGGCCTCCTGGAGGCTCCAGGGACCGGGCCGCATCTCGCCCAGGCTCGCGACGCGCGACTCCAGCAGCGCCTCGGCGCTCGCGAAGCTTTCGTCCGGGTGGCCGTCGGCGGCGCGCCAGACGACGCGGGCGCCGTCCTCCTCGCGCGCCGCGTAGGTCGTCCCGTCGAAGCCGGCGGCCATCCTCTTGGGGAGCTCTTTCGTGTAGGCGGCCAACGCCTCGGCGCGCGCGCGCCGGCGCGCGGCGATCGTCTTCTCCGCCGCGGTCAGGCTGGCCTCGGCGCGAGCGTCGAGATAGACGCTCAGTTCACGGGTCTGCCGCACGGCCTCTTCGAGCCGCGGGAAGCCGTCGCGGCTGACGCCGGCTTCCTGCATCCGCCGCTCGTACTCCGCGGCGCTCAGGGCCAGGCCTTGCTCCACGGCCTTCGCCGCGGCCCCGAGGGCCTCGAGCTTGGCCTCGGTGGACAGGGCCGCGAAGGCGGCTTGATCGAGCCCGCGGTGCTCCAGCATCCGCGCGAGCGGGTCGAGCTGGTCGGGCGAGGCGAGGGCGGGCACGCGTCCGTCGGGGCCCGGCGCGGCCAGGCGCGGCAAAGAGACCGAGCCGAGCGTCGACAGGCGGTCGAGGCCGGCGGCGCTCATGGCGCCGGAGATGGGAGCGGCCCAGGCCCGCGCGCGCGCGGCGGGAGCGACGACCACGGCGTGCGACGGGGCGCAGAGCAGGACGGCCAAGGAGAAGGTCAAAGTCATAGGACCAGTATGCCAGGAGCCGCGGCGCGGCGGGAGTGTCCAACGGTCCGAGGTCCTAGGACCGGGCCCAGGAGAGGGGCCTAGGCGTGGAGCGGCGGCTAGGGCTTCAGCTCGGTCTGCAGCGCGCTGACGCGCACCGAGAAGAAGCCCATCTGCAGGTCCTTGGACGAGAGGCTCGGCGTCTCGCCGATGGGGGCCGAGAGGGCGTCGGTGTGGAAGAAATACTGCACCTTCGCGCTCTGATTGAACTCCGGCATGTTCGCAGCCTCGTCGCATTCCCAGATGATGCGGGCGCTATGGAAGGCGCGGTCCTTGTGCGTCTTGCCGCTGGCGCCGAGATGCTTGAACTCGGTGTTGCGGCAGGACTTGTTGGAGGCGATCTCCGCGATGATGGCCTTATAGGCCTTCAATCCGTAGAAAGGGGCCATGAGCGTGACGTTGCCGATGCGAGCGCCGCCCGAAGCGGAGGCGAGAGCGGCCGTCATGAGGAGCGCGGAGAGGGCGAGCATCACTTTCATCGAGAGACCTCCAGGGTCAAGCGTCGAAACGGTAGCCGAAGCCGCGGACGGCGACGATCTTCTCGGACGGCGCGCCGATCTTCTGGCGCAGGTGGGAGAGGGTGACGTCGATGACCTTGGTGGTCAGGTCGATGCCGGAGTCGTAGCCCCAGACGTGCTGGAGCAGGAAGTCGCGGGTGAGCACGCGGTTCTTGCGGTACATGAGGAACCAGAGGAGGTCGAACTCCTTGGCCGAGAGCGGGACTTCCTTGCCCCCCACCCAGGACTTGCGGGCCTCGCGGTCGAGCTTGATGCCGGCGCCTTCGAGGAGGGCGGGCTCGTCGCCCTTGCCGGCGCGGCGCAGGAGGGCCTCGACGCGCGCGACCAGCTCCTCGGTGTTGAAGGGCTTGGCGACGTAGTCGTCGGCGCCGGTGCGCAGGCCCTGGACCTTGTCGGCCACGTCCTTCTTGGCGGTGAGGATGATGATGGGCAGGCCGGCCAGCTTCTCGTCGCCGCGCAGCTCGGCCAGCAGGTCGACCCCGTCCCCGTCGGGAAGGTTGCGGTCGAGGATGAGCAGCTCGGGCACCGCCTTCTTGATGCGGGTACGCGCCTTGGCGAGCGAGTCGACGGTGGCGACGTCGTAGCCCTCGCCCTTGAGGACCTCGATGATGAGGTCCGCGGTGGCGGGCTGGTCCTCGACCACAAGGATCTGAGCCTTTATCATGGGCGCCCGAAGTATAGCAGAAATGCCGGAAAAGTCACGGCTTGACCATGGTGCCGGGGGCTCAAAGCGGGATGTTGCCCCGGTTCTCGTTGGAGCCCGGGATGCGCTTCTCTTTAAGGAAGCGCAGGGCGCGCACGATCTTCCAGCGCGTCTGGGCGGGCTCGATGACCTCGTCCACCGAGCCGGTGGAGGCGGTCTGGTAGGGCGAGGCGAACTTGGCCGCGTACTCGGCCGAGAGCTTGGCGCGCAAAGCGGCCTTGTCGGAGTCGGTCTTGCAGGCCGCGATCTCTCGCGAGAACAGGATCTCGACGGCTCCGGCCGGGCCCATCACCGCGATCTCGGCGCACGGGAAGGCGAAGTTGAAGTCCGAGCCCATGTGCTTGGAGTTCATGGCGATGTAGGCGCCGCCGTACGCCTTGCGCAGCACCACCGTGATCTTGGGCACCGTCGCCTCGGAGTAGGCGAAGAGGATCTTC
>CAZTZW010000136.1:1270-6972 GCA_964618085.1 uncultured Elusimicrobia bacterium | reverse complement strand
CAAGGGCGTCTCCACCATCCAGTGGGCGCACCTGCTCGAGACCTACCAGCCCAACACGCGCTCCAAGGTCATCGCCTTCGACACGTTCGACGCGAAGTTCCCGGCCGTCCGCGCGGACGAGCGCGCCTCCGCCGAGCACCATCAGACCACCTATAAGAAGGACGCCTACGAGACCATCGTCACCGCCTTGAAGCGCCTGGAGCTCGACCACCGCGTCGAGATCGTGCGCGGCGACATCACCAAGACGATGAAGAAGTTCGTGGACTCGCGGCCCGGCTTCCGCATCAGCCTGCTGCACTGCGACATGGACGTGTACCCGCCCACGCTGGCGACGCTGAAGGCCTGCTGGCCGCGCGTGGTACGCGGGGGCATCGTGGTCCTCGACGAGTACGCCGTCCACAACTGGGGCGAGTCCGACGCCGCCGACGAGTTCTTCGCGGAGCAGAAGGTCCGCCTGAAGACCTTGCCCGCGAGCCCGACGCCCTCGGCGTACCTCGTCAAGCCGTGAAACCGTTCAAGGAAGTAGAGGCGACGCGGCGCCAGTACCACGCCAAGCCCGCCTTGAACTCCGTCCACCGCTCCTCGCTGCTGGTGCCCGAGATGCCGGGCGCCGTCGCCGAGATATCCTTCGTCAACCACTTCCTGCTCAAGCGCAAGTACCCGCACGTGGGCCTGCGCGTGACCGGCGTGGACGCGGCGGGCAAACGCGTCGAGTCGCGGTTGTACCCCGTGACCGAGCCGCGGGTGCACACCTTCACCCTGACGGGCAGCTTCGATAAGCCCGTCGCGGACTATTTAGTGGAGTTCTTCGCCGCGGAGAATCTCTTCATCCCCTTCCCGGCCGTGATGGTCAACCACCGGGGGCCGGGATTCCTTAATACGGTGCACTCCTTCAACCGCGGCTTGAACGACGTGTTCGAGGACGACGCCATCAACGCCGCGCGCCAGGCCGAGGCCTCCATCGACGTGCTGCCGGCCCCGCTTCAGGCCTTCCTGCTCTTCATGGCCGGGCCGTCCGGCTGCCGAGGCGAGCTCGAGCTGGAGCTCGCGACGCCGGAGAAGACCTGGACCGCGCGGGTGCCCGTGGACGCGCCGCGCTTCGGCCACCGCCTCGTCAAAGTGCGCGAAGCGTTCCCGGCGCTCCCCGCCGGCGCGACCGGCGTGCTCAAGGCGCGCCAGCCGGCGCAGCCCATGTTCTACGGGCGCATGCTCTGCGGCCACCTCGACGGACAGGGCCGCTTCACGGCCAACCACAGCTACTACGACAGCTCCGCCGCCGCCGAGTACTGGGACGACGCCCGCGACTCCTACCGCTCCTATCCTTACTTCCGGGGCGTGGACAACCGCCTGCGCATGTATCCCATCCTCTCGCCCGGCGAGTTGACCTGGTCGCTCTCTTTCCACGGCGAGGACGGGCGCAAGCTGGGCGAGGCGGAGGCCGGCTCGGTGAAGAGCCCGGGCCCGCGCTCGCTCGACGTCTCGGTCGGCGCCCTCGCGAAGGCCGCCGGCGTGGACGAGTCCGCGCTGGCGGCGTTCACGGTCAGCGCGTCCTGCGGCTCCGGCCGCATGCCCACGCGGGTGAACCATCAGCTCGTCCACGGCGCGGGCGGTCTCGAGTCCTCCATCAACGTCTCCTTGGTCAATCCCAACGTGTTCCAGCCGCCGGGCAAGACCGGGGTCACCTGGGGCCAGATGCCCGCGGGCAAAGGACTGCGCTCCTGGCTGGGCTTCGTGGGCAACGCCCCTGCGGGCGCGTCCGCCCCCCTGGAGGTCGTGTTCTACGGCGAGGACGGCGAGCTGGCCCGCTTCGAGAAGACGCTGCTCCCGGGCGGTTCCGTGACGTTCGACTCGCGCGACTTCGCCGTTCAGGGCGACGCGCCCGCCTACCTCTGGTTCATGGCGCGCTCTCCGCGCCCCGACCTCACCGCCATCGTCGCCACGCGCGACGAGTCCACCGGCGCCTGCACCGGCGAGCACGGCTTCTAGGAGCGGAGAAGCTTGCCGTGCGCTCGCAGCAGCGCGCGGCGCAGGCGGAAATCGGCGGCGTAGAACGGGCGTGAGACCGTGTGCCAGCCCCTGGCGAGCCGGTCGCGCGTCGGCGCCTGCCGCCGCGACGTCATGCGCACGGAGAGCAGCTCCACGCGCGAGTCGGCGCCCGCGTCCAGCTGCGCTTCCGAGTAGAACTCGATGAGCGCGTTGGGGCGGCCCACGAAGCGGGACCGGGGATAGACCTCCACCTCGTGGAAGCGCTCGGGCACGAGCAGCGAGCCGAACGACTCGGACTGGACGTGCGCGAAGACGACTCGCCGGCCGTCGAGCCTTACCTCCACGGTGCGCGGTGCGCGTCGGTAATGGACGGCGAGCAGCGTCTCGGCTCCCGTCCGGACCGGCGGGTTGTCTCCCTGCAGGTCGGCGCGGGGGCGCATGATGGAGACGCGCCCCGGCTCCGTGTAGGGGACGGCGGAAATGGCGGACGCGGGGATCATCAAGGCGATGTAGCGCCACGGTTCGTCGCCGAAGGCCACCAGGACGGTCAGGATGCTCGTGTCGGTCTTGAGGCGGAAGCGGACGTCGGCATGGAAGTCGCCCTGCGGTCGGCCGCCGTTGTGCGCTACTCCCTGCTCCGTCCCCAGCAGCGCGTAAAGGAAGACCCCGCATTCGTCCGGGCGCGGAGACTTCGAGCTGCCGGATACCGCGCGCAGCTCGATGGAGCCCGATCTGAACGAATCGTCCGGGAGCTTCGCGTGCGCGGCGCCGGCGATGTCGTAGTAGAAACGCTCCTCGGCTCGCGTGCTCCCGCGCCCGCAGGTGCCGGTGCGGGCCTCATGCCACGCATAGCGGTTGCGCCCGCTGTCGAAGCGAGAGTCGATGTGCACGACTTCCGGCCCGTCCGGCTCCACCGCCGCTATCGACGCGAAAGCCAGCAGCGCCGTCGTGTAGGCGGCGAGCGGACGCTTCAGCGCCGAGGCGGCCATGCCTACGCCTTCTTCTGCTCGACGTGGGCGTTGAGCGCCGCCCAATCGGGACGGAGCTTGAGCAGGGCCAGCACCTCGCGCCAGCCGAAGGCAGGATCGGCGGGGTAGAGGGCTTCTAGCACACGCTTGACCAGCTCGAAGTCCTCGGGAGCGTCCACGGTCCAGCGCATGCCGCCGAAGGACTCGCCGCTGCGCAGGAGAACGGGCGGGAAGCGTTCCGGGCGGCGGATGAGGTAGGGCGTGACGTGCTCGCGCTCGGCGGGGTCCTTCGCCGCCGCCGCGGCCTCTTCCAGCGCCGCGCGGGAGAATACCTCCACGTCCAGTCCGCGGGGGAAGGTCCGCTCGGGGTTGCAGTTGGAGCCGTAGCCTCTCGCGCCGGCCTTCAGGAACAGGTCCACCGTGTCGTCGAGCACGCCGGGGTCGATGAGCGGGCAGTCGCCGGTGACGCGCACGACGACGTCCGCCTGCGACGCGGCGGCGGCGGCGCGGAAACGGTCGAGGACGTCGGTCTCCGACCCGCGCACGCACAGGACGCCTTCCTTCGCGGCCCAAGCCGCCAGCGCGTCGTCCGCCGGGAGCGCGCTCGTCGCGAGCGCGATGACCGAAGCCGCGCGGCAGCGGCGCAGGCGTTCCAACTGGTAGGTCAGCAGGGGCTTGCCGAGGACGGGCTTGAGGACCTTGCCCGGGAGCCGCGTGGAGCCCATGCGGGCCTGCACGATGACGGCGACGCGCATGCTAGGCGGCGGCCTTCAGGCCGCCGAGGACCCTGCGCACGGTCGCGACGACCTGGTCCTGCTGAGCGTCGGTCAGGGTCGGGTAGATGGGCAGGGAGATGCAGCGCGAGTAGAAGTCCTCGGCCTTGGGGCACAGTCCCTTCTTGAAGCCCATGCGCTCGTAGAACGGGTGCCAGTACACGGGGATGTAGTGGACCTGCACGCCGATGCCGGCCGCGCGCAGGGCGCGGAAGGCCTCGGCGCGCTTGGCGCCGAGCGCGCCCTTCAGGCGCAGGACGTACAGGTGCCAGGCGGAGCCGTCCACCGGGCCTTCCGGCGTCAGCACGTCGTCCCAGCCTTTGAAGGCCTCGTGGTAGCGGGCCGCGATGGCGCGGCGGCGCGCGACGAAACGGTCGATCTTCCGGAGCTGGGTGACGCCCAGCGCGGACTGCAGGTCGGTGAGGCGGTAGTTGAGCCCCTGGGACTCGACATAGTAGAGCCAGTCCTCGCCGCGACGGATGCCGTGGGTGCGGAACTCGCAGAGGCGGTCGTAGAGCGCCTTGTCGTCGGTGAGGACGGCACCGCCTTCGGCGGTGGTGATGCCCTTGACCGGGTGGAAGCTGAACACGCTCATGTCGGCGAGGCTGCCGACCTTCCGGCCGCCCGCGGAGGCTCCGAGCGAGTGGCAGGCGTCCTCGACGACGAGGAGGCCCTTCTTCTTGGCCAGGGCGCGGAAGGCCGCGATGTCGGCGGGCCGGCCCGCGAAATCCACGGGCGAGAGCACCTTGGTGCGCGGGGTGATGGCCGCGGCGGCGGCCTCGGGGTCGAGGTTGCCGTAGGCGTCGACGTCGGCGAACACCGGCCTGGCGCCCTGCCAGACGGCGGCGGTGGCGGTGGCGGCGAACGTGAGCGGCGACGTGACGATCTCGTCCCCGGGCCTCAGGTCCGCGGCGAAGTAGGCGCCTTGGAGCGCCGCCGTCCCGTTGGAATAGGCGACGGCGTGCTTGGCGCCGCAGTAGTCGGCCAGGGCCTTCTCGAACTCGGCGACTTTGGGACCCTGCGTCAGCCAGTCGCTCTTGAGCGCCTCGACGACTGCGGCGACGTCGTCGTCCTCGATGGTCTGGCGGCCGTACGGGATCATGCGCGGACGGACGCTTCGGAGGCGGTGAAGGACGCCACCATCGAATGGAGTTCCTTCTCCGTGAGCCACGCGTCGTTGTTGTCGCTGGCGTAATAGAAGCCGGCCGGGAGCGGCGCGCCGCTGGTCCAGTTGTCGTCGCTCCACCAGGGGAAGTCGGGCTTGACCACGAAGAAGCCGCCGCAGTCCAGCGCGTGAGTGGCTTCCTCGACGCTGAGCAGGGTCTCGTGGAGCTTCTCGCCGGGGCGGATGCCGATGACCTTGATCTTGCACTCCGGGCCCATGGCCTTGGCGAGGTCGGACATCTTCATGCTGGGGATCTTGGGCACGAATATCTCGCCGCCCTTCATGTTGGTCAGCGCGTTGAACACCAGGTCCACGCCGCCGTCGAGCGTGATCCAGAAACGCGTCATGCGCGGGTCGGTGAGCGGCAGGACGCCGGTCTTGCGCTTCTCGAGGTACAGAGGCACCACCGAGCCGCGGCTGCCGACCACGTTGCCGTAGCGCGTGACCGAGAAGCGCGTGTCGGCCTTGCCCGCGTAGGAGTTGCTCGCGATGAACAGCTTCTCGGCGCACAGCTTGGTGGCGCCGTAGAGGTTGACCGGGTTGGCGGCCTTGTCGGTGGAGAGGGCGACGACCTTCTTGACGCCCTGGTCGATGGCCGCGTTGATGATGTTCTGCGCGCCGATGATGTTGGTCTGCACGGCCTCGAAGGGGTCGTACTCGAGCTTGGGCACCTGCTTGAGGGCGGCGGCGTGCACCACGAAGTCCACGCCGTGGAAGGCGCGCTGCAGGCGCTGCGCGTCGCGCACGTCGCCGAGGAAGTAGCGCACGCGCTTGTCGTCGAGCGCCGCGGCCATCTCGCTCTGCTTGAAC
>CAZTZW010000136.1:0-1260 GCA_964618085.1 uncultured Elusimicrobia bacterium | reverse complement strand
CTTCTTGGCCTTGGTGCGGCTGAGCAGGGCCTGGGTGAAGCGCTTGCCGAAGGAGCCCGTGCCGCCGGTGATGAGGATGGTCTTGCCGTCGAGATAGGACAGGTCGAGGGCGGATGATTTCGAGGTTCCGGCGCGGTGGGTTTTCATGGGCGGCTCCGTGCGTTCAATGAATGAACATTATACGAAAATCAGCCTCGGACCAAGTGCAGGATCTGATAGCCGTGCTGCCCCGGCGCGTCGGGGAGCATCTCCGTGGAGGGGGTGTGGGAGAAGAACGACGCCTTCGCGCCGGGGACCAGCTCGGGGCCGAAGTACTCGCTGTACTCCCGCTCGCCGATGGTCTCGGAGTTGTTGGGCTTCTTCAAGCGCTGATTGATGGAGATGAACGAGCGGATGCCGCGCGCCTTGAGGGCCCGCGCGTAGCCCGAGACGATGCCGCGAGACATCTCGCCGAAGGATCCCACGTTGAGCCCGACGTCGGCCGAGGGGATGAGGCCGATCTGGTCGGGCGTGAGGAAATAGCAGAGCTTGCCTTCGGTCGGCGAGATGGGGCCTCGCGCGGGGTCGAAGCCCCCGATCTTCTCGGGAGGAAGGACGGACGAGAGGTAGCTCTGGCTGAACGCGAGCGCGGGGGGGATGTCGACGAAATAATAGGTCTTGGCGGTCCCCGTCGCCAGGAAGAGACGGCCGAGCTCGCCCACGCCGGAGCCGATCTCGACGACGCTGTGCGCGCCCGCGGGCAGCAGCGTCTTCATGCGCAGGAAGATGGTGAAGTCCCAGAGCGTCTTCCACGAGAGCTTGCGGCCCGCGACGTCCACGAGGTCCGGGCCGAGAATGTCGGGCGAGCGGACGTCCCAGCGCTCGATCTCGCTCTTGAACATGACGGCCATGGAGCGGACCAGCATCTCGTAATGCTGCGCCGAGACGGACGCGTAGTGGAGCCACTGCTGCTGGCGCAGGACGGGCCTCCATAGGAACGGGAACAGGCGCGGAGACAGGCGCAGGCGGACGAGGGCGTTCTCGGTCTTCTTCGCGAGCCACCCCCAGCGCGCGGCCGACATGCGCTCGGCCAAGGTCGCGATGCCGTTGAACGGGGCGCCGCTGAAGGCCGCCGCGTAGTGGCAGTCCGCGGTGAACCAGGGCTCTCGCCCGCCGCGCAGCGCGACCTGCGCGCGGATGCGGTCGGCGATGGCGTCCCAATAGGCGCCCGCGGGCGCGACGTCCCGGGCGTGCGCGTCGACGCGCGCGAGCAGCGAGGGG
>CAZTZW010000135.1:0-6987 GCA_964618085.1 uncultured Elusimicrobia bacterium | reverse complement strand
GCTCGCCCGGCGGCCCGAGGGCTTCGGCCCCGGCAAGGGCGAGAGCACGCTCTACATCACGCCGGGCTTCGAGTTCCGCGTCCTCGGCGGCCTCATCACCAACTTCCACCTCCCGCGCTCGACGCCCTTGATGCTCGCCGCCGCCTTCGCCGGCCGCGAGCCCCTGCTGAACGCCTACAAGGAAGCCGTCGCCCGCCGCTACCGCCTGTACTCCTACGGCGACGCGACGCTGATCCTGTGATCCCGGCGCTGGCGCCGTGGCTCGTCGCCGTCTCCACCATGTCCTTCGAGGCGTGCGCGCCGGGACCCGCGGCCGAGCCGGTGTGCCGCGTCGTCGCCGGGACGTCGCCGGGGGCGGCGGTCGTCTACGAGGTCGGCGGACTCACCGCCACGGCGCGGACCTTGCCGCTGAAAGGCCCTTTGCGGTTCGCGGTGCTCGGCGACTCCGGCACCGGCAGCCCGGCGCAGCTCGCGGTGGCCCGGAGCCTGGAGTCCACGGACGTCTCCCTCGTCCTGCACACGGGAGACATCGTCTATCCGAAGGGCGCGATGTCGGACTACGGGCCGCGCTACTTCGAGCCCTACGGCCGCCTGCTCTCGCGCGTCCCTCTCTACCCCGCCGTCGGCAACCACGACTACGCCAACCAGGCCATCGGGGCGCGGCGGGCTCGGCGCCGCTTCGACGAGGTCTACCGCCGCATCCACCGCAAGCCCGCCTACTATTCCTTCGACGCGGGGCCGGTCCACTTCGTCTCGCTCGACACCAACCAGTCCTTCTGGATCGACGCGGCGGCCGCCTACGGCCCCGGTTCTCCTCAGGACGCCTGGCTGCGGGAAGACCTGGCCTCGAGCAAGGCTCCATGGAAGGTCGTGTTCACCCACGTACCCATCCACGCCAGCGAGGACCATGGGGACCACGACTCCCTGCGCCGCTGGCTGGAGCCGCTGTTGAAGAAGCACGGCGTCCAGGCCGTCTTCACCGGTCACGACCACATCTACGAGCGCTCCAAGCCCATCGAGGGCACGGTGTTCATGACCGTGGGCACCGGCGGGGCCGGGCTCCACACGAAGCGCGACCGCCCGGACGACCCGCGCTTCGCCGCCCGCGTCGCGGCGCACGGGTTCCTGCACGTCGAGGTGGACGGAGACGAGATGCGCCTGCGCTTCCTCGACCCCGAGGGCCGCGCGCACGACGCGGCGGTCATCCGCCGCTAGCGGATCAGCCGGAGGACGGCGGCGCGCGAGTCGGCGTCGAGCCCGGGCCAGGCGGAGATGGAGCGGATGCGTTTCTCGAGCGCTCCCGGCGCCATCGACCGCTCGTCAAGGGTCACGGCCAGCACGCGGCTCACCGAGCCCTTGCGCGCGACGCCCAGGAACAGCGCGGCGCGGCCCTCGTGGACGCCGCGGGAGGCGCCGCTCAGGTCGAGCGTCCAGGAGAGCATCCCGCCCTTGGCCTCCCGATCGAGGTCCAGGAAGAAGACGTTGCGGGACATCTCGACGATCGAGGCGGCCTCGCGGTGCTGGAGGAAGAGGTTCTCGACGTCCTCGCGGACCCAGCCCCCGTCCTCCCCGCGCCGCAGGCGCTGCCGCTCCACGGAGGCGGCGACGGCGGCCTGGGCTTCTTCCGGCGAGGCGCGAAGGCCGCGCAGGGCCTTCGCGTCGTCCATGAGGTCGCGCAAGCTGGGGGCGCTGCCGAGGGCCCCCGCCAGCATCGAGGCCGCGGTCACGTCCAGCCCGAGCCGGGCCGCGAGCGGACGCAGCAGGGCCAGCTGGACGGCCTGGGCGTCGTCCATCAGGCTCGCGGCCTCCGCGCCGCGGTCCTGGGACTCCACGAGCGCCGCGAGGTCCAGCTCCACGACGACGGGAAAATGGTCCGACGGGTTGAGGGAGCGCTCGTCGTAGGTGCGCGGGACGGGCTTCACCGCGCCCGAGGCGTCCTTGTAGCGGTGCGCGCGGGCCGACTTCACCAGGCGCGCCCAGGCCTTGTCGATGACGACGCCGTCCATCTGGTGCGCCTGCGCCGTCCCGCCCCGCGGGTGATAGGTATGCGAGACGCGGTCTTCGGCGGCGGTCTTGACCGGCGCGGCGTCGAAGCCGTCGACGAAGCCCGCGTCGAAGATGGGACGCAGCTCCGGGGCGTGCGTCAGGTCCCCGTTGAAGTCGCCGGCGACGAGCACCGGCACCGAGGGCCCGAACTCCCGGCGGGCCTCGTCCATGATCTCGGCCGTGCGTTTCGCCTGCGCGGCGCGGTGGAGCGCGGACTCCGGGTCGCCGGGGCGGTCGCGCTTGGACTTCATGTGCGTGCCGAACAGGACGGCCAGGGGCTGGGCGCGGCCGGGAGCCCGGATGACGAGCGAGGTCAGGTCGCGGGAGAACATCGGCACCTCGCGGCCCCCCTGGGCCGGGTCCTTCCAGACCTCGCCCTTGCGCGTGCGCTGCTCGACCTCGAAAGGGAGGTCCTTCTTCACGAGGAAGGCCACGTCGATGCCGCGCTCGTCGTTGCCCTCGATGAGGAAGGCCCGGTAGGCGCCGCCCAAGTGCTCGCGGTTGAACTCCTCGAGCGCCGCGAGGTTCTCGACCTCCTGGAGGACGACGAGGTCGAGGTCCTCGGAGAGGATGGCCTGGGCCTGAGCGCGGCGGGAGGCTTCTTCCTTGTCGACCGGGGCGGAGGTGCGGCGCAAGGTGCCGTCGGTCTGGCGCTCGTGCTTGCCGACCTTCTGGAAGAGGTTGAGCACGTTGTAGGTCGCCATGCGCAGCGTCTTGATGGACGAGAGCGGGCGGACCGGGGCGGCGGGCGCGGCGGCCGAGGCGGACGGGCCGTCGGCGGGAGCGCGCAGGACGGCGGCGTCGAAGAAGCGGTCGAGCAGCGGGGCGGGCGCGGCGTCGGGAGCGGCCAGCGCCGCGTCGAGCGCGCGCAGGCCGTCCTGGGCGGCGGGAGCGTCCGCGGCGGCGGCCGGCGCGAGGAGGACCGGCGCGGGGACGAGGGACGGCAACGCCGGGAGGAAAGTCCCCGCCAGGGCCGGAGCGGCGAGAGCGGGAGCGGCCGGGGACGCGAGCAGGGGACCGCGCGCAGGCGCGGTCAACGGGACCCCCGAGGAAGGCAAAGAGACCCGCGGGACGACGGTCCTCACGGCCCCGGCCGGGACGGCCAGGCAGACGGTGAGAAGGGCGCTCAGTATGCGCATGTTCCTCTATAGTGTGTCCTCGCGGGCTCGGCGCGACCAGGGTCTCCCGGCCCAGACGCCGCGGCCGATAGGCCCAAAGGGGCGCGCCCGCAATGAGCTAGAATCTCGTCCCATGGCTTTCACGGTACAGGCGCAGGACAAGGACACTCTCGCGCGCGCCGGCGTCCTGCACACGCCTCGCGGCGACGTCCCCACCCCGGTGTTCATGCCCGTGGCCACCCAGGCCAGCGTGAAGGCCCTGGACTCCGACGACATGCGCCGCCTCGGCGCCAAGGCCATCCTCGCCAACTCCTATCACCTGTACCTGCGCCCGGGCGTGGACCTGATGCAGGCGGCCGGCGGCCTGCACAAGTTCATGGACTACGAGGGCTTCATCCTGACCGACTCGGGCGGCTTCCAGGTGCTCTCGCTGGCCAAGCTGCGCCAGGTCGACGACGAGGGCGTCACCTTCAAGTCCCACATCGACGGCTCGAAACACCGCCTGACTCCAGAATCCGTCATCAACGTCCAGCGCGGGCTGGGCTCCGACGCATGGACCACCCTCGACGAGCTGTGCCCCTTCCCCGCCGAGGAGCCGGCTTTGGCCGCCGCGCTCGAGC
Source organism: uncultured Elusimicrobia bacterium (assembly GCA_964618085.1). Classification (GTDB taxonomy): domain Bacteria; phylum Elusimicrobiota; class Elusimicrobia; order UBA1565; family UBA9628; genus GWA2-66-18. Next base: position 3,203 of record CAZTZW010000135.1, on the reverse strand, counting down.
GCACCTTGCGCTGGACCGACCGCTCCATCCCCGAGGTCGAGCGGGCGCGCAAGGAAGGAGCCAAGTTCCTGTTCTTCCCTCTCTATCAAGGCGCGCTGTACCCCGCCTTGCGCAAGCGCTCGGCCGAGCACATGGCCGGCGTGCCGGGCGACGGCGTGTCCATCGGCGGCCTGTGCGTGGGCGAGCCCAAGGACATGACCTGGTCCTCCCTGCGCGAGACGTCCTTGCTGCTGCCGCAGGCGCGGGCGCGCTACCTCATGGGCGTGGGCACCCCGCGCGACCTGTGGGACGCGGTCGCCTCGGGCGCGGACATGATGGACTGCGTCTACCCCACGCGCGTGGCGCGCAACGGCCAGGTCATGGCCCGCACCGGCAAGTACAACATCACCAACGCCAAGTGCCGCCGCGACTTCACCCCGCTGGACCCCGAGTGCTCCTGCTTCGTGTGCGCGCGCTACACCAAGGCCTACCTCGGCCACCTGTTCCGCGCCGAGGAGATCGCCATCCACCGCCTCATCTCCTACCACAACCTGCACTACATGGCCGACATCATGACGACCATCCGCAAGGCCCTGCTCGAAGGCCGCTTCACCGAGGAGCGCGGACGCTTCCTCGAGCGCTACAAGGACCTGGTCTGAGATGACGGAGAGCCGGCGCGACGCGGCCTGGGCGTCGGCCGTCTTCGCGGGGCTCGCCGCGCTGTTCTGGTCGGGCCGCTCGCACTCCTTCGGCCCAGGCGACAGCGCCCAGCACGTCGTCGCCGCCTTGACCTGGGGCGTGCCGCACCCGCCCGGCTATCCCCTTCAGACCGCGCTCGCCCATGCCTGGTCCCTCCTGCCGTGGGCGCAGCCCGCCGCCGCGGTGAACGGCCTCTCCGGCCTCTTCGCGGCGGCCGCGGCGGCCATGCTCTTCCTCCTGCTGCGTCTCCAGGGCTGCGGCCGCCCCGCCGCGCTCGCCGCCGCCGGCTTCATGGCCTTGTCCCCCTTGTTCTGGTTCTACTCGCTCGTCGCCGAAGTCCGGGCCTTGAACGACCTGCTGGCTCTGGGCGCCGCCTACCTCGCGTGCCGCTACGCCGCCGAAGGAGGCCGCCGCTGGTTGTTCGCTCTCGCGGGAGTCGTCGGTCTCGGCCTTGGCCACCACCCCACCTTCCTGTTCATCCTTCCCGCCCTTCTGTGGTGGGCCGCCGCGCGCCGTCCCGCCATCGTCGACCTCTTCAAGGCCGCCGCGGTCGCCGCCGTCTTCTTGGTCCTGCCGTACGCCGTCCTCGGAGCGAGACTCGCCCACTCCGCCCCCGCCTACAACCTCTTCGCCGTCAAAGGCTGGTCCGACCTCCCCGCTCTGTTCCTGCGCACCAACTACGGCGGGCCTCTGCGCATGGTCTCGGAGTGGGGCTTCGGCGGGCTGAACCTCGGCAGCTTCGCCCTCCACGCCGCCTGGATGGCGCGGTCCGCCGTCCGCCACGGCGGTCCGGCTCTGCTGCTCTGTCTGCTTCCGCTGTTCCTGCCCCGCGAGTCCCCGCGCCGCCCCCTGCTCGGCTGGGTCCTGTGGGTGGGCGCGGCCGGCGGCGTGTTCCTGGCCATCTCCTCCCAGCAGGTCGCGACGTGCAACCCCGAGTACGCGCGCGCCGTGATGGCCCGCCATTATCTCCTTCCTTTCATCGGCCTGTTCGCCCTCGCGGGCCACGGCGCCCGCCTCCTCGCGGCGAAGGTCCGCCCGGCGCTCGCCGTCGCCCTGGCGGCGGCCGCCTTCCTCGTGCCGCCGCTGGTCGCGCCGCTCTCGCTGGCCCGGGAGGACCTCCTGCTCGACCACGCGCGCGGCATGCTTCGCGACATGGGCCCGCGCGACTTCCTCGTGGTCGGCGCCGACGACTCCATCTTCGCGACCATCTACCTCGATCTCGTCGCGCGCGAGGCGGGCGAGCGCGTATTCCTCATCCAGTCCTTGTTCGCTTTCCCGCCCTACGTCCGCGCCTTGAAGGCCCGCCACCCCGGCCTCGTCATGCCGCCGTTCGAGAACGGGAAGGGCCTCCCCACGGACTGGTCCGTGTGGAAGCGCCTCAACCCCGGACGCGCTTTGCTCGTCGAGCCCGTCCTGCGCGACGCCGTGCTGCCGGGCTGGCCCGCCAGCGTCCCCCAAGGCGGCCTCGTCCGCATCGAGGAGAAGAAGCCCGCCGGGGCCGCCTCTCCCGCCGCCGACGCCGAACGCTTCCTGGCCTCCCCCCAGGGCGACATCATCCGCGCCGATATCCGCGACTGGACCCAGGAGATCTACCTGCTCCACAGCCGACGGGAGATGCTCGCGTGGCTGGGCTCGCGCCTGGACCCGCGGAAGGACGGGGTGCTCGACCTGAAGCTGCGCGTCCGCTTCGAGCAGCTCGGCGACGCGCCTCGCGAGGCTCCAAAAGGCCCTCCCGGGGACTAGGCCCGGCCGGTGCGGCTTTATATGACGTTTTCTTGACGCTAACAGCCTAAAACGGCTAAAATCCCCGACCCTCAACACTAGAAGGTATAAAGGAGACATGATGGACTTCATCAATTCGATGAAATTCCCGTTCGTGATCGTGATGGGAGTTTCCGTCCTCTCGCTCGCCGTGGCCATGTGGCTGATCCAGTGGGTCCTCGCCAAGGACACCGGCACCGCCGAGATGCGCAAGATCTCGGACGCCATCAAGTCCGGCGCCGAGGCCTTCCTCTCCCGCCAGAACAACACCATCATCATCCTCTCGGCGGTCCTTTCCGCCGTGATCTTCGTCCTGTACGCCTTCGTGCGCAAGCACAACGAGCACGACCCGGCGTCGCCGATGGCGCTGGCCATCTGCACGACCGCCTCCTTCATCGCCGGCGCGGCCTGCTCGCTCATCGCCGGCTACGTGGGCATGTGGGTCTCCATCCGCACGAACATCCGCACCGCGTCCGCGGCGCGCCACTCCCTCAACGACGCGCTGCGCATCGCGCTTCGCGGCGGCGCGGTGGCCGGCCTGTTCGTCTGCGCGATGTCGCTGCTCGGCGTCGGCGGCCTGTTCGTCCTCCTCAAGCTCCTGGGCTACGCCTTCGACAAGATCCCGTTCATGATCGTGGGCTACGGCTTCGGCGCCTCCTTCGTGGCCCTGTTCGCCCAGCTCGGCGGCGGCATCTACACCAAGGCGGCGGACGTCGGCGCCGACCTGGTCGGCAAGGTCGAGGCCGGCATCCCCGAGGACGACC
>CAZTZW010000134.1:0-7012 GCA_964618085.1 uncultured Elusimicrobia bacterium | reverse complement strand
GCAGCACCATCCCGCATGAGATCGTCGCCAAGTTCGGCTCCGCCTCGGTGTGGATGAAGCCCGCCGCGCCCGGCACCGGCGTCATCGCCGGCGGCGGCGTGCGCGCGGTCCTCGACGCCGCGGGCGTCAAGAACATCCTCACGAAGAGCCTCGGCTCCTCCAACCCCGCCAACGTCATCGGGGCCACTTTCGAAGCGCTCAAGCAGCTGCGCACGAAGGAAGACATCATCAAACTGCGCGGCAAGTAAGCCGGGAAGAACAACATGACCACCAAGACCAAGAAGCCCGCTAAGGCTCTCACGCCCATCACCCTCTCCAACATCGAGCCCGCTCCCGGCTCGCGTCGCCGGCCCATCCGCCTCGGCATGGGCGAGGGCTCCGGCACCGGCCAGACCGCCACGCGCGGCCAGAAGGGCCAGCGCTCGCGCTCCGGCGACGGCAAGCTCATCGGCTTCGAGGGCGGTCAGACGCCCCTGCTGCGCCGCATCCCCAAGCGCGGCTTCACCAACGGCATGTTCAAGGTCCGCTACCAGCTCGTCGACCTGACGAAGCTCGACACGGTCTTCAAGAACAAGAACGAGGTCAGCATCGAGGACATGCGCATCCACGGCATCGTCAAGGGACGCCGGCCCGTGAAGGTCCTGGGCGACGGCGAGCTCAAGCGCGCCGTGAAGGTCGCCGCCAACGCGTTCTCGGCGAGCGCTAAGGCCAAGATCGAGAAGGCCGGCGGCAAGGCCGAAGTCGTCGCCGCGGCCGCCTGATGATCCAGGGCTTCGCCGACGTCTTCGACGTCCCGGAACTGCGCAAGCGGGTGCTGTTCACCCTCGGCGCTATCGCGGTGTTCCGCGTGGGCGCGGCCATCCCCATCCCGGGCGTCAACGCCGACGCCATCCGGGCCATCTTCGACGCGCAGTCGGGCAGCCTGCTGGGCTTCCTCAATACGTTCTCCGGCGGCGCCCTCGGCCGCTTCTCCATCTTCTCGATGGGCGTCATGCCTTACATCAACGCCTCCATCATCGTGAGCCTGCTCCAGGGCGCGCACGTCATCCCCGCCCTCGACCGCCTGGCCAAGGAGGGGGAGCTGGGCCGCCGCAAGCTCAACAGCTACACCCGCTACCTCACCCTCTTCCTCGCCATCTTCCAGAGCTTCGGTCTGACCATCGCCATCACCAAGATGCCGACGCCGGGCAACATCCCGGTCGTCATCAACCCGACCGGGTTCTTCTACTGCGTCACCGTGCTGACGCTGACCGCCGGCACCATCTTCGTGATGTGGCTGGGCGAGCAGATGACCGAGAACGGCATCGGCAACGGCACGTCCGTCCTCATCTTCTCCGGCATCGTCGAGAGCATCCCCACCGGCGCCATGAGCCTCATCGAGCTCGTCCGCCTCGAGGAGATGGGTCTCTTCACCGCGGTGGCCATCGTGGCCGCCATGGCCGGCGTCATCCTCTCCGTCGTCTGGGTGGAGACCGCCCAGCGCAAGATCCCCGTGCAGTACGCAAAGCGCATGGTCGGCCGGCGCATGTACGGCGGCGCCCAGTCCTACCTCCCCTTGAAGGTCGACCAGAGCGGCGTCATCGCCGTCATCTTCGCGGTCTCCCTGCTGGCGGTCCCGCTCACCATCGTGCAGTTCGCGCCCGACCAGCCCTGGGCGCAGAAGGTCATGGACGTGTGGGGCGGCGGGCACTGGGCCTACGACGTGGTCTACGCGGCCCTCATCATCTTCTTCTGCTATTTCTACAACTCGGTGTCCATCAACCCGGTCGACCTCGCCGAGAACATGAAGAAGAACGGCGGCTTCGTCCCCGGCATCCGCCCGGGTGAGCCCACCGCGAAGTACATCGAGTGGGTGCTCGAGCGCATCACTTTGGGCGGCGCCCTGTTCGTGGCGGCCATCGCGGTCATGCCCGACGTCACGCGCCGCTCCATGAGCGTCCCTTTCTTCTTCGGCGGCACCTCGCTGCTCATCGTCGTGGGCGTGGCCCTCGACACCATGGGCCAGCTCGACGCGCACCTCATCATGCGCCGCTACGAGGGCTTCCTCAAGAAGGGCCGCATCCAGGGCCGCTGGTTCAACGTGGGCGGAGGCGTGGCGAAATGATCGTCATCCTGCTGGGCTCGCCGGGTTCGGGCAAGGGCACGCAGTCCAAGCGCCTCGCCGACTCCTACGGGTTCAAGCACCTCTCCACGGGCGACATCTTCCGCGCCGAGATGGCCGAGAAGACCGCGCTGGGCGAGAAGGCCGCCGACTACGTGAAGGCGGGCAAGCTCGTCCCCGACGCCATCGTCGTCGAGATGGTCGCCGGCAAGATCGATTTCGGCGGCAAGTACCTCCTCGACGGCTTCCCGCGCACGGTGGAGCAGGCCCAGGCCCTCGACCGCCTGCTCAAGGGCATGAAGACCTCCGTCGACGCGGTCGTCTACCTCACTTTGCCCAAGGAAGAGGCCATCCGCCGCATGACCTCCCGCCGCGTCTGCGAAGGCTGCGGCGAGGTCTTCAACACGATCTCCCGTCCGACCCAGGTCGAGGGCGTCTGCGACAAGTGCTCCAGCAAGGTCACCCAGCGCGCCGACGACGGCGAGGCGACCGCGCAGAAGCGTCTCATGGTGTTCGAGGACCTCACCCAGCCGCTCGTCGCCTACTACAAGGGCGAGAGCCTGCTGTCCGAGGTCGAGGCGAACCGCGCCCCCGAGCAGGTCGAGACCGCGCTGCGCGCCGTCATCGACGGACTGAAGGCGGCCCGCTGAAGTGTTCATGCTCATGAAAAAGGCCGTAGAAGCCAAGACGCGCGAGGAGCTCGCGGTGATGCGCCAGGCCGGCGCCATCGTCGGCGACATCCTCCAGCTCCTGTCCGCCAAGGCGGCGCCCGGCGTCACCACCGGCGACATCGATTCGTGGGCGCGCGCGGAGATCAAGGCGCGCGGGGCCAAGCCCGCCTTCCTCGGCTACCACGGCTTCCCCGGCGTCATCTGCCTCTCCATCAACTCCGAGGTCGTGCACGGCATCCCGTCCCCGAAGCGCGCGCTGAAGGACGGCGACATCATCGGTCTCGATTTCGGCGTGATCGTGGACGGCTGGTTCGCGGACTCCGCGGTGACCGTCGGCGTCGGCTCCATCACCCCGGAGGCGCAGCGCCTCATCAAGGTCACGCGCGAGTCCCTCGAGAAGGGCATCGCCGCGGTGACCGACGGCTGCCGGGTGGGCGACATCGGCGCCGCCGTGCAGAAGCACGCCGAGGCCGCCGGCTACTCCGTCGTGCGCGAGTTCGTCGGCCACGGCATCGGCCGCGCGCTGCACGAGGAGCCGCCCGACCCGACCGACGGCAAGGCCGGCACCGGTCCGCGCCTAAAGTCCGGCATGACCATCGCCATCGAGCCCATGGTCAACGCCGGCGACGCCGGCGTCCGCACCCTCGAGGACGGCTGGACCGCCGTCACGCAGGACGGCAAGCTGTCCGCGCATTTCGAGCACACCGTCTGCGTCACCGACGGGGCGCCCGTGATCCTGACGCTGCCGAGCAAGATTTAGCATGACCAAAGAAGAGAAGATCGAAGTCGAAGGCAGCATCCTCGAGGCGCTCCAGAACGCGATGTTCCGCGTCGAGATCGCCCCGGGAAAGGTGGTGCTCGCGCACATCTCCGGAAAGATGCGCATGCACTACATCAAGATCCTGCCCGGCGACAAGGTCAAGATCGAGCTGTCCCCTTACGACCTCACGCGGGGCCGCATCACCTACCGGGAATAAGAGAGAACCATGAAAGTCAGAGCCAGCGTCAAACCGATTTGTCAGAAGTGCAAGGTCGTCAAGCGCGAGGGCGTCGTCCGCGTCCTGTGCACGAACCCCAAGCACAAGCAGCGTCAGGGCTGATCCAGGAGATATAAGAACATGGCACGTGTTGCAGGCGTCGACCTTCCGAAGAACAAGCGCGTGGACGTGGCGCTGCGCTACCTCTATGGCGTGGGCGAGACCCGCGCCGCCGAGATCATCACCAAGCTCAACGGCGTCATCAAGGCCGAGACGCGGGTGAAGGACCTCACCGAGCAGCAGGTCGCCCTCATCAACACCATGCTGACCAAGGACTACAAGGTCGAGGGCGAACTGCGCCGCGAGGTGCAGGCCAACCTCCACCGCCTCACCGAGATCGGCTCGTACCGCGGCCACCGTCATCGCCGCGCCCTGCCGGTCCGCGGTCAGCGCACGAAGACCAACGCCCGCACTCGCCGCGGCCGCCGCAAGACCGTCGGCGTGGGCAAGGCCGCGTCCCCCACGGGCAAGGCGTAAGATTTCTTAAGGATATCAGGAGAGTAGAACATGGCTGACGAAAAGACGACCGCAGCGCCGGCGAAGGCGGGAGCCCCCGCCCCCCCCCCCGCGCGCAAGAAGAACTGGAAGTCGCTGACCTTCGCGAAGGTCCACGTCCAGTGCTCCTTCAACAACACCATCGTGACTCTGACCGACGACCGCGGCGACGTTCTCGCCTGGTCGACGGCCGGCGGCTCCGGCTTCCGCGGCACCAAGAAGGGCACCCCCTTCGCGGCCGGCGTGACGGCCGGCAAGGTCGCCAAGAAGGCCGTCGAGATGGGCGTCAAGCAGGTCTCGGTCTTCATCAAGGGCCCCGGCCCGGGCCGCGAGACCGCGGTCCGCGCGCTCGGCTCCGCCGGTCTGGTGGTCGTCAGCCTCAAGGACGTCACCCCGCTTCCCCATAACGGCTGCCGTCCGCCGAAAGCTCGGAGGGTTTAAAGTAACATGGCACGCTATACCGGCCCCAAAGACCGCATCACTCGCCGCTTCGGCCAGCCCATCATCGGCTCGGCCAAGGCGCTCACCAACCGGAACTTCCCTCCGGGCATGCACGGCACCAAGCCCAAGCGCGGCAAGCCGTCCAAGCACGCGCTCGGCCTCGCCGAGAAGCAGAAGCTCCGCTACATGTACGGCATGCTCGAGAAGCAGTTCAAGCGCGCCTTCGAGCAGGCGAAGAAGTCGCCGGGCTCCACGGGCGACCGCTTCATGCAGATCCTCGAGACCCGGCTGGACAACGTCATCTACCAGCTCGGCTTCGCGCGCTCCCGCTCGCACGGCCGCCAGGTCGTCAGCCACGGCCACGTCCTGGTCAACGGCAAGAAGGTGAACATCCCCAGCTACGCGGTGGACACCGGCGACAAGATCGAGATCAAGCCCAAGCCCGGCTCGCGGCAGATCGCGACCTTGTCCATGCTCGACAAGCGCCCCGTCCCGACCTGGCTCGTCCGCGAGGACGCCGACTTCAAGGGCACCGTCAACCGCCTCCCCGAGCGCGCTGAGATGGACCAGTCCATCAACATGCAGATGGTCATCGAGTTTTACTCGCGATAGAGAAGACATCGCGAGTAAAATCTAAGAAACGCATTAGACCAGCTAAAAGAAGACCCGAAACAGAGAGAGACCAACCAACATGGCCTACAAAGAACTGATCCTGCCGCAGAAGCTGTCCGTCGACGAGAAGACGATGTCGGACAGCTACGCCAAGTTCGTCGCCGAGCCCTACGAGCGCGGCTACGGCCACACGGTCGGCAACGCGCTGCGCCGCGTGCTCCTCTCCTCCCTCGAGGGCGCCGCGGTCACCGCGGCCCGCATCGAGAAGGCCACGCACGAGTACCAGGCGCTGCCCGGGGTGAAGGAGGATGTGATGAACATCCTGCTGAACCTCAAGAAGCTGCGCGTGAAGCTCTTCTCCAACGGCCCGGAGACCATCTACCTCAAGGCCAACAAGGAAGGCGTGGTCACCGCGGGCGCCATCGAGGGCAACGCGAACGTCGAGATCGTCAACAAGGACCTCGTCATCGCTCACCTCGAAGCGGGGGGCAAGCTGGACATGGAGATCGAGATCTCCAAAGGTCGTGGTTACGTGCCCGCCGAAGAGCTTCGCCTTCAGAATTCGTGGCCCGCAGGGTACCTGCCGGTCGACGCTCTCTTCTCCCCTGTGACCAAGGTGCACTACGACGTCGAGAACGCCCGCGTCGGCCAGGTCACCGACTACGACCGCCTCATCCTCGAGATCTGGACCGACGGCTCGCTGAACCCGGCCGAGGCCCTCATCCAGTCCTCCAAGCTGCTGCGCGAGTCGCTCAACATCTTCATCCCCGAGGAAGAGCAGGCCGCTTCCGCCGAGGGCGGTTTCGAGGGCGGCGAGGGCGCGGACATGTCCGGCGCCCCCATCGACGCGAAGCTGCGCGAGATCCTCTCTCAGCCCATCGAGATGATCGAGCTCTCCAGCCGCGCGTCCAACTGCCTCAAGGTCGCCCGCATCAAGACCATCGGCGAGCTCGTCTCCAAGCGGGACGAGGAGTTGCTGGCCGTGAAGAACTTCGGCAAGAAGTCCCTCGACGAGATCAAGGACCGCCTGAAGGACATGGGCCTTTCTCTCGGCATGCAGGTCGGCTCGGCCGCCTAAGGGACCGGAAACACAGGAGCGTTGATTTATGGCATCTAAAGCACTGGGACGGCGTCAGCTCGGCATCACGGGCTCGCACCGCCGCGCCCTCCTCAAGAACATGGCCACCAGCCTGTTCAAGCACGAGCGCATCGAGACCACCATCGCGAAGGCGAAGGAGCTGCGCCCGTACGCCGAGAAGCTCATCACCTCGGCCAAGAAGGGCGAGCACTACATGGTGCGCCGCCAGATCCAGGACAAGCAGGTGTACGAGAAGCTCTTCACCGTCCTGGCGCCGCGCTACGCGCAGCGCCCGGGCGGCTACACCCGCATCCTGCGGCTCGAGCCCCGTCTCGGTGACAACACCAAGCGCGGGCTCATCATGCTCGTCTCTTAAGCGACTAAGCGCCCGCCGCGGGCGTCCCGGGGACCGGATACCCGGGGCGCCGCGGCGGTAAGATTTACCCGTCGAAATAAGGTAAAAAAGGAGCGTAATGCTCGACTTCCTCTTCAGCCTGTTCTCCAACGACATGGGCATCGACCTGGGGACCGCCAATACCCTGGTCTACGTCAAGGGACAGGGCATCGTGCTGAGGGA
>CAZTZW010000133.1:0-7052 GCA_964618085.1 uncultured Elusimicrobia bacterium | reverse complement strand
TTGGGGTACTCGGCCTTGAGATAGGCGTTGCCCTCGCCCTGCACGCGGCCCTGGTCGGGGCCGGGGCCGGAGGGCGCGCCCTCGCCGTAGCCGTTGTAGAGCTTGTCGAGGCTGGCCTGGCCCTCGATGACCTTGCCGAAGGGCGTGAAGCCCATCGGGTCGAGCATGGCGTTGTCGCCGTAGTTGAAGAAGATCTGGGTCGTGCGCGTGTGCGGACCCGCGGTGGCGAAGCTGACCATGCCGCGCTTGTTGGACTGCCCGGCGGCGGGGTCGTCGTTGATCTTCGCGCCGCGCCACTTCACGCTGACGGCGGGGTCGCCGTGGATGCCGGTCTGGGCCATGAAGCCCACGAGCACGCGGAAGAAGGCCAGGTCGTCGAAGTAGCCGATCTTGATCAGGTTGTAGAAGCGGTCGGCGCCCATCGGGGACCAGGCGCGGGTGACGGCCACCACCACGGGACCCTGGGTGGTCTCGAGGCGTACCTTATAAGTGTCGGGGGCCTTGGCCGTGGCGGTCTCCGGAGAGAGCAAAGCGGGGTTGCCGGCGGCGGCCGGGATGGCGGCCGCGGCCGGGGCGGCGGCGGGAGCGGGCTCGGCCGGCTTGTCCTTGCAGGCGGAAAGGCTCAGGAGGGCGACGATGAGGAGGCGGGAAAGCGTGATTTTCATTGGCGCAGTATAGCTAATTCCAAAGGAAATTTTAAGGAAACAAGCGGCCTCTAGGTCTCGACTTTCCGGGGTTCCTACCCCATACTGGGGCTGTGAGGACGGTCTCTCTCGACGACCGCACGACGCTCCTGGCTTTCCGAGGCGTGGCCTTCCTGGCCACCACCGCCATGCTCGTGCACAGCCAGCGCCAGGAGCAGGCCCTCCAGTACGCCCCGTTCCTGCTCGGCGTCTTCTACCTCTTCACCGCGTTCGTGCTGTGGTACGCCCGCGACCCGCGCCTTCGCACGCCGACGATGCAGGGCGCGCAGCTGCTGTGGGACGTGGGCGTCATCTCCGCGCAGCTCTACTTCAGCGAGGGCTTCGACGACGAGCTGTACGTGATGTACTTCCTCATCCTCTTCATGTCGGCCATGCTCGCCAAGCCCTGGCAGAGCTTCCTCGTGGGCACCGTCGCCAGCCTCATCTACGCCGCGCTCTGGAACAAGGGCCACGTCGCCGCGGAGCTGCCGATGACCAACCTGCTCCTGCGCTTCTCCTTCTTCTATGTGGCGGCCTTCTTCGCCGCCATCCTGGCGGCCAAGGAGAACGGCCGCGACGAGAAGGTGCGCGCCGTCGAGCTGCGCTTCGCGCTCGAGCGCCTGGTCAACGGCGGCTGGGGCGCGACCCCGCCCGAGAGCCTGGACCCGCAGGTGGCCAAGACCGTGAAGACCTTGGACAGTCTGCTCGACAACATGTCCACCGCGCTCAAGCGCGTGATGGACCAGAACGACGAGCTGCGCCGCACCGCGCAGGTCGCCTTGCTCCAGCTCGCCCACGAGCGCGAGCGCCTCGACGCCGAGAAGAAGAAGCTGCAGCCCGGCGCCAAGGACCCGGCTTGACCTTGGAGCGCCGTCCCTTCTTCCACCCCTTGAGCGGGGCCGCCATCCTCGGCGTCGACTGGCTGTGCTTCGGCCTGGAGTGGCAGCTGGGGCCGGTCTCGATGTTCCTGATGAGCTTCGCGGCGTTCGCCGGGACGACCGCCGCGGTCTACCGCATCCAGCTCGAGCGCCACGGGGATTCGGTCGGCGTGGCGCGCGCCAAGGCGATATGCGCCGGGCTCGCCGCGGGCGTGCCCTTCCCCGTCACGGGGACCTTGCTCGGCGCGCTGATCCTCACCTTGTCGGGACTCCGGACGCCGAAGCGTTAGGCGTGACGCGTAACTTGGTATAAAGCGGCATGACCAAAGGGTTCCTCCTCAGCCTCGTCCTGCTTTCGGCGCTCCCGGCCTTCGCCGGCGATTATGACAGCCTGGTCAGCGCCTCCTGGTCCTGCGACCATCTCACGGTCGGCCACCTCATCCGCGTCAAGAATCTCTCGCCTAACGCCGATAAGCGGGGAGGCTACGGCCCGCTGCATCACGCCGCGGCCCACGGCTGCGTCGACGCCGCGACCATCCTCATCGAGGCCGGCGCCGACGTGAACGCCAAGACCTCCGAGAGCAAGACGCCCCTCTATGAGGCCGCGTGGAACGGGCGCGCGAAGACGACGAAGCTGCTCCTCGAGAAGGGCGCCGACGCGCGCTTCGTCCGCGACGGGAGCACCTTGCTGCACGCGGCCGCCGACGCTTCGATGAACGAGCCGGCCGAGACCGTCCGCCTGCTCCTCGACGCCGGACTCGATATGGACGTCCGCGACAAGGCGGAGCTGCTGCCCGCCTGCTACGCCGCCAGGCAGCGGGACGCGGCGGCGCTGGCGGTCCTCATCGAGCGCGGGGCCAAGCTGGACAAGCTCTGCGACCATTACCCCATCCTTTATACGGCGGTCCGCGCCCTCTCCTTGGAGTCCATCAAGATCCTCATCAAGCACGGCGCGCGGCCGGTCTCCTACGATTACCTGAGCCTCGCCGCCCAAGGCCCGGACGAGCCGATGGCCCCGATCGTCGAGCACCTGCTCGCCCATGGCGCCGACCCGAGCCTTTCGAACTCCTACAACAACACGGCCCTCCACTGGGCGGCCTCATCGGGCGCCCGCAAGACCGGCACGGCGCTGCTGGCGGGCGGCGCGGATCCCGACAAGGTCGACAGCAGCGGCGAGACGCCGCGCTCCCTCTACTCGAAGCGGCACGGCATCGACATCGACACGCTCTACCCGCTCCAGACCCGCATCAACCGCTTCGTCCAGTCGCGGCTCGACCCCTGGCTCAAGAAGGACGAGTACGAGACCGCGGGGGACTACGCGGCGCGCATGAAGGGCAAGAAGGCCAAGGTGGGCGAGCTGATGGGGGAGGCGTTCGAGCATTTCGGCCTGTGGAAGAACACCACCGTCGGCCTCTACGACGCCGAGAGCCAGACCTTCAAGCTCACCGTGCCCGAGATCGGCGACCTCGTCATGCCCGTGCCCAAGGAGAAGGCCCGCGCGTTCAAGGAGGGGTTCTCCTCCTTGAAGTTCAAGGGCGACTTCGCCGGCACCGGCAAGGGCTGGACGTTGTCCAAGCTCGTCGTCACCGACGGCGCCGGCAACGCCTACGCCTACGACTCCGCCAAGCAGGCCCAGTACAAGCCCGTCGTCTTCGACGTGAAGACCGGCGACTCCGTCGACACCGCGCTGGCGGGCGAGACCAAGGTCAAGAGCGAGGTCCGCAAGGTGGTCGTGGCCGCGGCCGACGACGTGGGCCGGGTGCCGTCGTTCCCGGCCGCCGCGCGCGACCAGGACGTCGCCGTCGTCATCGGCATCGAGACCTACCGCGGCCTGCCCAAGTCCGCCTACTCGCGCGGGGACGCCGAGCTGGTCAAGCGCTACCTCATCGCCATGGGCTTCAAGGAGCGCAACGTCGCCTTGCTCACGGACGAGCGGGCCACCTACATCGACGTGAAGAAGACCCTCGAGACCTGGCTGCGCAACGTGGTCAAGCCCGGCTCGCGGGTCCTCGTGTACTACTCGGGCCACGGCGCGCCGGACCCCGCCTCGGGCGAGGGCTACCTCGTGCCCTTCGACGGCGACCCGGAGTACCTGGGCGACACCGCCTACCCGCTCAAGAAGCTGGTGGCCGGCCTCAACGGCCTGGGCGCGAAGGAGGCGGTGCTCGTGCTCGACTCCTGCTTCTCAGGGACGGGCGGCCGCTCCGTGCTGGCGAAGAACGCCCGCCCGCTGGTCGCCAAGACCGCGGGGCCCGCGCTCGCCGGCGGCGTGGCCATGCTCAGCGCCTCGCAGAGCGACCAGATCTCGACCTCGAGCGAGGAGTTCGGCCACGGCGTCTTCACCTACTACTTCCTCAAGGCGCTGAAGGACGGCAAGGTCGAGTTGGCCGACATCTACGACTACGCGCGGCCGCTGGTCGAGGACGAGGCGCGCCGGCAGAACGCGCGCCAGACGCCGACGATGACGCCGGCCCCGGGCTCGGCGAAGGGCCGCTTCAGCCTGCGGTAGCGGCGGCGGCCGCCGCGGGGACGTCGAGCCACCTGAACGTCCACTTCAGGTCGAAGCCGCGCTTGCGGGCCTCGGCGATGAAGGGCTCGGGCGGCACGCCGGTCTCCACGGGGTAGGCGCCGGGCTTGATGAGGCCCTGCGCGGCCATCTGGGCGACGATGGAGGCGGGGAACGCCGTGGTGCGCATCATGGCGGTCATGCCGGTGGCCTTGTCGTAGCGGTCCACGAGGTCGTGGACGATCTCGGCCGGCCGACCGTTCTTCACGCCGCGCACGATGTTGTGGATGACGACGATGTCTTCGTCGCCGGGGCGATGGAAGTGGTTGCGGAACAGCTTGGCCGCGAGGTCTCGCGGGACGACCTTCACGCCCTTCTTGACCTCGACGGGCTTCAGGTCGAAGCAGCCCAGGGCGTTCATGGCCACCATAGTCGGAATGTGGCCGGGGTAGCGGAAGAACTTGTTGAACATCGTCTTGACCTTGCCCTGGTAGGTCTCGGCCATGGTCGAGAGGCCGCCGGAGGCGTGACCGGCCTCCAGGCGCCCGAGCGCGGGCACGTCCATGACGTCCATCTCGGAGAGGGCGGGGACGGTGACGAGCTTGCCGTCCTTCAAGGCCTTGGCCTCGCCCGCGTACTCGTTGATGAGGCCGTGCTCGGAGAAGGTGAGCATGTAGTTGAGCGGGGGCACGGGCCGCTGGGGCAGGCCGCCGTCGTAGATGAGGACCTCGTCGGCCCGGTCCAGCATCTGGATCGCGTGGACCGCCAGCGTCGAGATCATGCCGGGGCCGAGGCCGTTGTCGGGCAGGATGCTCACGCCCGCCTTCACCGCCTGCGCGTGGAGCGCGAGCTCCTTGCGCACGATGTCGGTGTTGCCGCCCAGGTCGACGAAGTTGGCGCGCGCGGCGAGCGCGGCCTTGGCGAGCGGGAGGTTCAGGTAGTAGGGCACGCACGAGACGACCGTGTTGCGGCCCTTGGCGAGCTTGGTCAAGCCGGCGGGTTTGGAGGCGTCGAAGCGCACGAACTTCGCGCGGCCGTTGGAGACCTTGGCGAGGAACTTCTTGGCCGAGGCGAGGTTCGCGGCCGAGGCATCGCAGATGACGACTTCGTCCACCGCGGGGTTGCGGAGCATGTCGTAAGCGCACGCGCGACCCTGGAAGCCCGACCCCACGACGAGGAAATTCATCATGCGCTTATTTTAGCAAAGCCCCGGCGGGCTTCAGCAGGATGAGGCCGTCCTTCTCGAAGACGATGCGTTCCCGGCGCGCCTCGGCGAAGGACTTCACGCCGGCGTCGCGCGCCGGGTTCGGGGCGAAGCCCGCCGGCGCGGCATCGAGCGCGGTCCAGTAGCCCCACAGGTCCTCGCCGCGCCAGAGGCGCGCGACGGGGCGCAGCGCCAGCGGCGGGACGAGGTTGAAGGACGCCGACAGCGGGGCGTCCGGAGGCACGAGCGCGGAGAGTTCTTGGACGGCGGCCCAGCGCCCGGCGGGCGCGGGGTGGAACCAGCGCTTGTGGAACGGGAGCCACAGCAAGGTGAGCGCCAGCGCCAGCCGCGGGCGGCGCACCGTGAGGAAGGCGAAGGGCAGGAGCACGGCTCCGTAATGGAGGTTGAACCCCTGCTGGTGCGGGTTGTCGCCCAGCCACGTATAGAGGAACGGCATCAGCAGGGGCACGGCGTCCTTGCCGGCGAACAGCGGGCCGCCGGCCAGCGGCAGGAGCAGTCGGACCAGGCCCCAGGCGCGCTCCTCGAGCCCGAGGGTCGAGAAGCGGTAGAAGCCCCAGTGCGAAGGCGTGAAGCCGTGCGCGAGGCCGCGCATCGCGGCCAAGGAGAGCGCGAACGCGGCGAGGAAGCCCAGCGACGCGCGTCGACGGCCCGCCCACCACGCGGCGGCGGCGGCGCACAGCCAGACGTCCTCTTGCAGCGTCCCGGCGACGGCCAGCAGGAGGAGGGCCTCGCGGGAGCGGCCCTCGACGAAGAACGTGAGCGCCCAGCAGAGCAGCGGGACGGCGAAGGCGACGGCGTGCACGTCGTAGCGGGCCGTGTCCAGCAGGAGGGGAGAGAGGGCGAAGGCGGCGGCCAGGCAGGCGGCGGAGACGCGGTCCTTGGTCTTCAGCCAGCCGAGGCGATGCACCGCGGGGATGGTGAGCGCCAGCGCCGCGCTCTGGGCGGCGCCGAGCCGGCTCGCGAACGGCACGAGCAGGACGAGCCCCGGCGAGAAATGGTCCGCCAGGTAGTTGACGTCCTTGACCCCGTCGCGAAACCAGGCCCCGTGGGCCGTGTTCCACAGCACGTTGGCGTAGACGCCGAGGTCGAAGGCCTGGTTCTGGAGGCGGTGGGCCTGGACGGTCTTGGCCGCGGCGGCGGCCGCGAACCAAAGGAAAGCCCCCGACCAGACGTACGCCCGGTCGGGGGCTTTATCGCTCACGGCCTAGTCTATCTTAAGACGGGTCGGCGGCGGGCTTCTCGCCGGCCTTCCGGAAGCCCTTGATGAGATGGCGGAGGAGGGGGACGCTCGTCAGCGCGCCGAAGCTGAGAGCGCCCCGGAGGAGCCAGCCGTCCATCCCCGCCCAGGCCGCGCCGACCGCGACGACGGCGCCGAAGGCGCCGAGGAAGACGGCGGCGTCGAACCCCTCGAAGCCGGCGCGGTCGCCGTTCCAGAGCTCGCGCATGTAGGCGCGATAGCCCCAGCCGCTAAGGAAGGCGACCAGACCGGCCAGGATGGCGTGGCCCGAGAACAGCAGGACCAGGCCGTTGGTCGTGAGGGCCGTGCCCGGCAAGGTGCGCAGGAAGAACGGCGCGCCCTTGCCCAGGAAGGGCAGAGCCGCCAGCGGCAGGGCGGCCGAGAGGAACAGGCCCGCGCGGATGAAAGAGAAGCCCTCGACCAGAAGAGGCAGGCCGAAGTAGACGGCGGCCGCGAGCGCGACGGCCGAGGCGAGCAGGCGCGGCAGCAGCGGGACGCCGCCGCGGGGAGCCGGGTCGCGGTC
>CAZTZW010000132.1:0-7086 GCA_964618085.1 uncultured Elusimicrobia bacterium | reverse complement strand
TCTGGACCTTGATGAGCACCTCGTCGGGCTTGATGACGAGGTCCTTAGTGGAATCGTATGCGGCGCCCGGGGCGGGCTTCGGCTTGAACAGGGCTTTCATTCGAAGAAGTTCCTCAGCACGAACAGCGCGTTCTCCTTGCGCTCGCGGATGCGCCGGTAGAAGTAGGGCATCCAGTGCGTGCCGTAGGGCACGTACACGCGCACCGTGTGGCCCTGCTCGCGCAGCTGGCGCCAGCGCTTGGGACGCAGGCCGTAGAGCATCTGGATCTCGTAATCGGTCTTGGGCAGGGCGCCCGCGGACTTCACCGCGGACTCGATGCGCGCGTCGTCGTGCGTCGCGAAGGCGGGGATGGGCGCCTTCGCCAGGATGGCGGCGCATGCGTCGTAGTTGGCGTTCACCTCGTCCTTGCTCGGGAAGGCGATGCTCGCCGGCTCTTTGTACGCGCCCTTGCACAGGCGCACGCGGGTCTTGGTCTCCACCGCCTTCCGGCAGTCGTCCTGGGTGCGGCGCAGGTAGGCCTGGAGCACGATGCCGACGCCGGGGTGCTTGTCGTGGATGGAGTAGAAGAGGTCCAGCGTCTTCTGCGTCCACTGCGAGCCCTCCATGTCGATGCGCACGAAGTTCTTGAGGCGCTCGGCCTCCTCGACGATGCGCAGGAGGTGGTCGCGGCAGAGGTTCTCGTCGAGGGCCAGGCCCAGCTGGGTGAGCTTCAGGGAGATGTTGGAGTCCAAGCCGGTCTCGCTGATGCGCTTGAGCATCAGGAGGTTCTCGGCGGCGGCCGCGTCGGCCTTCTCGCGGGTGAGACTGTCCTCGCCCAGGTTGTCGAGGGTGGCCTTGATGCCGAGCTCGTTGAGCTCGCGGACCGCGGCGACGGCGTCGCCGACGTCGTCGCCGGCCACGAAACGGGAAGCCAGGAAGGTGAGGGCTCTCACGGAGACGATTCTACCGTTTTTCTTCCGCGCCGGAAAGCCGGCGGCGTACCCATACCGAGGATGCCCTGGCGGCTGCACCGGAGCAGTCGCCAGGGCATCTATGGTATGAGCGAGGCTCTACAGATTGAAATGCTTCAAGACGCCGTCGCCTGGAGAAGCCTTCTTGAAGAGGACCGCCAGCCAGCCTGCGAGGAACAGCAGGCCGCCGATCGGAGTGACCGCGCCGAGCCAGCGCGGCGCGCCAAGCGCCATGGCGTAAAGCGTCCCGCTGAAGATGACCGTGCCGGCGAGGAAGCAGCCGCGCGCCGTCGGTCCCGTGACCGCGAGGATGGCCAGCGCGTGCCACATCTGATAGGACACGGCCGTCTGCCAGAGATGGCGGCCGCGTTCATCGAGCTTGCCCTCCAGGGCATGCGCGCCGAACGCGCCGAGCGCGACGCCCATGAAGGCGAGGAACGCGCCCGCGCGCATCCAATTCGCCGCGCTCATTTGAGGGACTTCCAGAACTTCGTGAAGTCGGCCGGGGCGTCTGCCGTGAACTCGGCGTCCTTGCCGGTGAGCGGATGGACGAAGGAGAGGCGGTAGGCGTGGAGCATCAGGCGCGGGGCCGCGAGGCCGGGGAACTCCATGTCGCCGGCCACGGGGTGTCCCAGGAACGCCAGGTGCGCGCGGATCTGGTGGGTGCGGCCCGTCAGCGGCGTGGCCGCGACCAAGGCGGCCGTCTTCTTCTTGCTCACGACCTTGAAGGAGGTCTCGGCGGTCTTGCCCAGCGGCGTCACCACGATGCGCCGGTGGCCCGGGTTGCGGCCGACGGGCGCCTCCACGCGGGAGCGCTCCTTGGGGACCCCCGCGACGATGGCGCGGTAGACCTTGTCCATCATCCGGTCCTTGAAGGCGCCGGTCAACGCCTCGTAGGTCTCCGGGTCCTTGGCCACCGCGAGCACGCCGCTGGTCGGACGGTCGAGACGGTGGACGATGCCGCAGCGCGGGGTCTTGGCCTTGAGGATGGCGGGGCGATGGATCTGCAGCAGGGCGGCGAGGTTGGTCTCGCTCTCGGCGCGCGCGGCCTCCGGGGCGGTGAGCCAGGACTCGCCCAACGGGTGCATGAGCAGGCCGGAGGGCTTGTTGAGGACGAGCAGGCGCCGGTCCTCGAAGAGCACCCAGGACTCGAAGTCCTCGGCGCCGGGGCCGGGGGCGTCCTCCGGGAGGCGGACCTCGACGACCTGGTTCTCGACGACCTTGCGGTCGGCGCGGCCCGGCTTGCCGTCCACCGTGACCAGGCCCTGGTCGATGAGGCCCTTCAGGAACACCCGGCTGTAGGACGTCAGCTGCTCCGCCAGGAAGGCGTCGAGCCGCGCGCCCGTGTCGTCGACTTTGAATCTCACTTGAGCCTCCAGACGAGGGCGAGCGCGAGGAGCGCGAAGAGCTGGGAGGGCGAGAGCCCCGCCAGGCCCGAGCCGCGCGGGTCGTCCCGGAGGAACTCGAGGAGGAAGCGCACGACCGCGTAGACCGCGACGACGGCGCGGATGACCGTCCCGGGCTTGTGACGCCCGACGGCGCGCGCCGCGACGAAGAAGATGACGAGGTTGGCCGCGGCCTCGTACACCTGGACCGGGTGGCGGCTCGGGTCGCCCGCCATCGGCAGGCCCCAGGGCAGGTCGGTGTGGCGCCCGTAGCAGCAGCCGGCGCCCAGGCAGCCCAGGCGGCCGATGGCGTGGCCCAACGGCATGGCCGCGGCGAAGTGGTCCGCGCAGACCCGGAAGTCGGCGCCCAGGCGCTTGCACGCGTAGAGGCCGGCGACGACGGCCCCGGCCACGCCGCCGTAGAACACGAAGCCGAAGCGCGGGTCGCTCCAGAGCACCGCGGGGTCGCGCTCCACGAGCGCGTAGCCGAGCTTCGCGCCGACCAGGATGCCGCCGAACAGCCAGTACACGAGGCTCCAGAACTTCTCCTCGCTCAGGCGCATCGCCTCGCGATGCCGGGACAGCCACCAGATGGCCGCGCCGTAGCCCGCGGCGGAGAGCACGCCGTAGGTGGAGAGCGAGAACGGGCCGAGACTCAGGAGCGTCGGGAACATCGCGTGTACCAGAGTACCATAGCGCCGGCCCCGAAAAGCCCCATCCCGAGCCACTGGCCGGCGGAGAAGGGCCCGGCGGACAGGCCGTCGCCGCGGAAGCGCTCCAGGAAGAAGCGCAGGACGCCGTAGGCCATGAAGTAGGCGGCGGTGACCGTGCCCGGCTTCTTATCGAGCAGGGGGAGCAGCGCCAGGGCGATGAGGCCCTCGGCCGCCGCCTCGTAGAGCTGGGTGGGGTGCAGCGGCACGCCGAGCAGGCGCCGGGGCACCATCGCGGCCGGGTCGGTGAAGGTGACGGCCCAGGGCAGGTCGGTCGGACGCCCGAAGCAGCATCCCGCGAGCAGGCAGCCCACGCGCCCGGGCACGTGCCAGGCCGGGATCATCCAGAAGGCGTGGTCGGAGAGGCGCCAGAAGTCTATCTTCTGGCGCCGCGCGAACCAGGCCATGCCCGCGACCGTCCCGAAGAAGCCGCCGAAGAAGGAGAAGCCGCTGTTGGCGGAGAACAGCGCCTCCCACATGCGCCGCGTGCCCAAGGGCGTGTACTCGAGCACGTACATCAGCTTGCCCGTGGCCATGGCGCTGAGCAGGACCACGTTGAAGAGCAGGAAGAAGTCGTCCGCGTTCTTGACGCCGATCTTCTCGCGCCGCCGCCACAGCCACCAGCCGACGAGCAGGCCGCCGAGCGCGAACATGAAGCCGTAGCCGTGGACCTTGAGCGGGCCCCA
The DNA here is from genome assembly GCA_964618085.1 of uncultured Elusimicrobia bacterium. Lineage (GTDB taxonomy): Bacteria > Elusimicrobiota > Elusimicrobia > UBA1565 > UBA9628 > GWA2-66-18. The sequence continues at coordinate 3,354 of CAZTZW010000132.1, read as the reverse complement.
CGACCACAGCACGGGCTGCATCTAGGGCTTCTCGGGGGGCGGGAAGCGGTACTCGATCTCGCCCTTCTTTATATAGCCGAGCTCGCGGCGGGCGAGGCGCTCGACGGGGCCTTCGCCGCTGCGCAGGGCCTTGAGCTGGCCGTCGAGCTCCTTCTCCTCGTGCTCGAGGTGGACGAGCTCGCTCTTGAGGCGGCGCAGTTCGAGCCAGTTCGAGACGAGGCTGCGGAAGCCCGCGTTGCCGAAGAACACGGCGAGCACGCCGGAGGCGATGGCGATGCGCACGCCGTTCTCGCGCAGCCAGAGGGCGGCGGCGCGGGCCCGAGCCTTCATCGTCCGGCGGTCGCCGGCGCGGAGAAGGCGCGTCCCTTCGCGTAGGACGCCTTCGCGCCCAACGCCGCCTCGATCTGGAGCAGGCGGTTGTACTTGGCGAGGCGCTCCGAGCGGCAGGGCGCGCCGGTCTTGATGGCGCCGGCGTTCAAGGCGACGGCCAGGTCGGCGATGAAGCTGTCCTCGGTCTCGCCCGAGCGGTGGGAGATGACGGCCGAGAAGCCCGCCTGCTGCGCGTCGGTGACGGCCTGGACGGTCTCGGTCAGGGTGCCGATCTGGTTGAGCTTGATGAGGATGGCGTTGGCCGACTTCTCCTTGATGCCGCGAGCCAGGCGCTTCGGGTTGGTGACGAACAGGTCGTCGCCGATGGTGCGGCAGGGCAGTTTGGCGGTGAGCGCCTGCCAGCCGGACCTCGATGGAGACGATGCCGTACTTGGACACCCAGCCGGCGTAAACGGCGGACACGTCCTGGGGCTTGCCCTCCATGACGTACTTGCCGTCCTTGTAGTATTCGCTGGCCGCGCAATCGAGCGCGAGGCGCACGTCGTAGCCCTTGCAGGCCTCGACGAGCACGTCGAGCGCCTCGACGTGGGTCTTGAGCTTGGGGGCGAAGCCCCCCTCGTCGCCGACGGCGGTGGTCATGCCCATGCCGGCGAGCTTCTTCTTGAGGATCTGGTATATCTCCGCGCCCTGGCGCAGCGCGTCGGCGAAGGTCGGCGCTCCCACGGGCACGATCATGAACTCCTGGACGTCGAGGCCCGAGTCGGCGTGCTTGCCGCCGTTGATGACGTTGAGCATCGGCGCGGGCAGGAGCCACTCGGCGGACTTGATGCCGTAGGCCGAGCGCAGGAACTCGTAGAGGGGCGTCTTGCCGGCCGCCGCGCGGGCGGAGGCCATCGAGACGGCGAGGATGGCGTTGGCGCCAAGGCGGCCCTTGTTCTCGGTGCCGTCGGCCGCGATCATCTTGCGGTCCACCGCGGCGCAATCGACCGCGTCCATGCCCTTCACGGCCTTGGCGATCTCGCCGTTGGCGTTGGCGACGGCCTTCGAGACTCCCTTGCCGAAATAGCGCGCCTTGTCCCCGTCGCGCAGCTCGACCGCCTCGTGCTCGCCGGTGGAGGCGCCGGAGGGCACCGCGGCCCAGCCCGTCGTCCCGTCTTCCAGCGTCACCGCCGCGGCCACCGTCGGGAAGCCGCGGGAGTCGAGGATCTCTTGGGCGCGGATGGACGCGATCTTCGTGGACATCAGAACTTCCCCTGAAGGAGCTTCTTGCTCGCTTCGACCATCTCTTGGAGCCGCTTCGGCGTGTGGGCCTCGGCGTAGACGCGGAACACGGGCTCCGTGCCCGAGCTGCGCAGGCCGAGCCACGAGCCGTCGCGCAGGATGAACTTGAAGCCGTCCTGCTGGTCGATGCGCCACACCGAGCCGCCCGCGAGCTCCAGCGGCGGCTTGACCTTCAGGCGCTCCTCGAGCTCGATGATCTCGCGCAGGCGGCCGACCTTATGGTTGAGGCGCACGTTGTGGAACTCGCCCACTTCCTTGCGCAGGCGCTTGCGCACCTCGACGAGCGGCTTCTTGCCGAGCGCGACGAGCTCGAGCATGAGCACGCACGCCAGGATGCCGTCCTTCTCCGGGACGTGGCCGCGCATCGACATGCCGCCGGACTCCTCGCCCGCGAGCAGGAACTGCCCCGTGCGCAGAAGCTCGCCCAGGTGCTTGAAGCCGACCGGGGTCTCCCGCGTCTCGCCGCCGCGCGCCTTGGCGACGGCGTCCACGAAGTGGGAGGTCATGACCGAACGGGCGACCTTGCCCTTGAGCCCGCGGTTGGCCGCGAGATGCTCGTAGGCCAGCGCGATGACGTCGTTGGGCGTGATGAACTCGCCGCCCGCGTCGAGGATGCCGAAGCGGTCGCCGTCGCCGTCGCAGGCGAGGCCCAGCGGCAGCTTGTGCTTCTTCATCAGCTCGGCCAAGCCGCCGAGGGCCTCTTCCGTGGGCTCCGGGTGGCGCCCGCCGAACAGCACGTCGCGGTCCTCGTTGAGCGCGTGGACCTCGACGCCCAGGCGCTTCTCCAGGAAGGTGCGCAGGTAGTTGCGCGCGGAGCCGTGCATCGCGTCCACGCCCACCTTGAGCTTGGCCTTCTTGATGGCCTTGACGTCGAGCAGGCTCTCGAGCTGGTCGAAGTAGGACTCGCGCAGGTCGACGGACTCGGTCCAGCCCTCCTTGTGCATCTTCTCCTCGGTCATCGCCTTGACGGCGTGGTCGCCGAGCAGCTCGATGCGGCGCTCCAGGTCGTCGGTGACCGTGAGCGGGGCGGCGCCGCCCCAGTAGGGCATCCACTTGAAGCCGTTGTACTGGCCCGGATTGTGCGAAGCGGTGATCATCGCGCCGCCGACGGCCTTGCGCGAGATGACGGCCCAGCCCAGGGCCGGCGTGGGGATGTCGCCCTTGGCGACCAAGGTCTTCACGCCGTCGTTGGCGAGCACGAGGGTGACCTCGCGCGCGAAGTCCTCGGACATGAAGCGCGTGTCGTAGCCCAGCACCACGGTGGGCACCCGGCTCACCGGCTCCCCTCCCAGGGAGGCCCGGTACTCGTCGCTGTTGTAGCCGACCTCGGGGCTTTCCTTTAATGCGCCCGAGACCGCGTGCGCCACCTTGCGGACGTTGCCGAACGTGAAGTCGTCGGAGACGACGCCACGCCACCCCGATGTGCCGAATCGAATCATGGCGCGGAGGATAGCAAAAGCCCCCCGCCGGGGTCAAATAGGTCCTTAGTCCTATTGACGTCTAGGTCTTAAGGCCTATGGCAGCGTCCAGTCGCCGGGGCTATAGTGGGAGGGACGCAAAGGACACCCCCAATGAGACCCCTCACGATGGCCCTCCTCCTCGCCTCCCTCGCGGCGCTCCCGGCGAGCGCCGCCTTCACCTCGCTCGGCGGCCTCAGCGACGGCCCCCAGATCGACGGCGGCATCCTGGAGCGGGTGCCCGACGGGACCATGGGGCCGCTGCCGCCCACGCAGTGCTGGGCTT
>CAZTZW010000131.1:0-7145 GCA_964618085.1 uncultured Elusimicrobia bacterium | reverse complement strand
GTCGGGCTGTTGCGCAGGGCCTGGAAGAGGAAGGCCACGGACTGGCCGCCGCGCGCGCCGTTGAGGCAGCCGTTGCGCCCTTTCCCGTCGGGGAACTGGGCATCGCAGCCCGCCGCGGCCACGGGGTCGACGGTCCCCAGCGGCTCGGCGTCGCCGTACATGTTGCGCATGCACTTGAGGGTCGCGAAGTAGTCCGAGCCGCCCTCGTTGGTGGCCCAGCTGGACTTCGGATAGCCGCCGATGTGGTGGCCGATCTCGTGGCAGACCACGAGCATGAAGCCTTCCTCGGTGGTGGCGGCGTGGCGGGCGAGGCCGCCGTACATGTTGATGTGCCAGCTGCCGCCCATCTGCTGGGCGGAGGCGTTGACCGTCGGATCGCTCCACTTGCGGTTGACCACGAGCCGGCCGCCCTTGGCCGCGACGATGGGGCCGTAGACCCTCTCGGCGCGGTCGAGGACGCTGTTGAAGCGGGCTTCATCGATGCCGAGGGCGTGGACGTCGCCCACGGGGATGCTCATGTTGTTCGGCGGCAGGAAGCCTTCGCACAGCGTCTTATGGTTCAGGCGGTGGACGGCGAACGCGGACGACGCGACCACGGCGAGCGCCGCGGCGGCGATGACGGACTTTCTCATTTTGTGATTCCCCCAGGTACGCCTTCTCCGGACCCCTCCGGAGCTTCTGGGCCGAAAGGCCTAGTCCCAGAATAGGCCCGATGGTACCACAACCACCCGCATCCGCGTCAAGTATGCTAGTCTCCGGAACATGAGGAATCTTCTCCTGGCCGTTTCGCTCGCCGCCGCCGCCTCCCCGGCCCGCGCCGCCGACGGACTCCCGTCCTTCGGCTTCACGGGCGTTTCGCAGATCCGCCGCTCGCTGGCCGAGGCTCCGGCGGCGTCCGCCCCGCGCGGCGCGGCCGCCGACGTCGTCTCGCGCCGGCACATGCACGTCCAGGCGGGACGCGACTCCCTGTTCGGCTACGCCGACACGCCCGCCGAGTTCGCCGAGGTCTCGGCCTACATCCGCGGCGCCCTGCTCGCCGCGGGCGTGGAGCCCGGGACGCCCGAGCTCAAGAGCGGGATGTTCAGCTTCCCTTATAAGGCCCCGGCCGGGAAGGTCATCCGCGGCTTCATCGCCGACGCCAAGCAGTTCCCGCCCAAGGACGAGGCCGGCCTGCGCGACAACATGGCCCTGGCCCAGCGGGCGCTCGCCGACGCGGGCATGCCCTTGGTCTCGGCGCGGGTGCTGAACCTCCAGGCCATCCTGCCGACCTACTCGCTGCTCTATCTCACGGACCGCCAGGAGAACCAGGTCCGCGAGACTCGCCTGCGCCTGCTCAACGCGCGCGAGGCGACGGACTTCGACGTGTTCCGCGCGGCGGGCCTGCGCGTCGTGCAGGTGCCCAAGCCCTGGATGATGGTCTACGTCGGCCCCGAGGCCGGCGTGGTGAACATGGGCGCCAAGGATGAGGAGACCGCCCGCAAGCGCCTGGCCGAGCGCCGCGAGTACCTGGTCGGCCAGGGCAAGACCATCCTGGCCGAGCGCGTCGTCCCCGTCGAGGCCCCGAACCTGGCCTTCGTCGTCTCGCTCTACTTCCTCCACTGACGCCGGACGCACGGAAAAAAGGAGGCCGGGGCCCCGAGGCCCCGGCCTCATTCGTTCTTGGAGCTCCCTAGTCCCAGAGGTTCCAGCGGCTGGTATAGCCTTCGCGCATCGCCCCGGTGAGCTGGTCGTTGAGCGGCGCGAGCCGGTCCACGATGCCCCGGTTCGCGAGGAAGAAGCGCTTGAAGGCTTCGCTCAACGCCGGCGGCGCCAGCGGGTTGGCGCGGTTCGAGTCCTCCTGGAGCTCCTTGTACAGACCCTTCGAGGCCTGGATCATCTGGAAGGTCCTCCCGCGGAACGTCAGGAAGGTCTTCGTCTGCTCCGGCGTCGGGACGCGTCCCTGCAGGGCGAAGACGTTCTGGGCGTCGGTGACGCCGACGTCGCTCAGACGCTTGCGCTCGATGAGCGCGAGCGTGCGGGCCTGCTCGAAGCTCGCCCGGCTGTCGCCGGGCACGTCCTTCCAGTTCTCGATCATGACGGTTCCCAGCGCGAGCGCTTCATTCAGGTGCTCGAGCTGCGCGGAGACGAAGGCTTCCTCGGCCTTCCAGACCTCGTCTTGGACGCGAGGGTCGGGAGCGGCGAAGGCGACTGCGGACGACAGCACGGCGGCGGCGGCGAGGCTCAGCACGGCGGTGGGGTTTCTCATGTCTTCAGCATACCCGCGCGGCGCCGGCGCGGCGGGAGGCATGCGGCCTTCCGGCGCCGGGCAATCGGTCTATCTCGGCGGCTCAGCAGGTCCGGGCGCTTTAGTGAACCTCCGGTAACCGGGCTTTTGCTAGACTCGGCCGCATGCTGATGGACGCGTGGAAGGCCCTGCTCGGCGAGAGACTCGAGAACAAGCTCGGCATGCTGCCGAGCTTCGCCGCGGCCATGGCCTTCTACTTCCTGGTCTCGATGGTGCCGTTCCTCGTCGTGTTCACCCGGGTCGTCGCCTGGCTGTTCTCGGCCAACCTCACGCCCGACGTGGTCGCCCTCCTGCGGCAGATCCTGCCGCCCGAGAGCCAGCTGCGGCCCGACGCCATCGTCGAGTCCGTCGCCGCCGGCTCGGGCTGGGGCCTGGGACCCGCGAGCACCTTCGTCGCCATCTGGACGGGCACGGGCGGGCTCAACGAGATGGCGCGCGCGGTGCACTACGTCTTCTCCGACCCCGGCCGGCCGTACGCGGGCGGCTGGATGCGCTGGCTGAAGTCCTTCGTCCTGCTCGCGGTGTGGGTGCTGGCCATCACGGCGGCGGCGCTGTTCCTCGTGCTGCTGCCGCTCGCGCAGACCGAGCTCGTCCGCATCGGCGCGGTGCGCACGGCGGCCCTCCTCGGCGAGGGCATGCATTACCCCGCCGCCGGCGTCACCATCTTCCTCGCCTTCTGGCTCACCTTCGTGTTCGTGCCCGAGAGGCGCGTCAGCCGCTTCGCCGCGTTCAGCGGCGCCTTGCTCGCCGCCGGCTGGTGGATGGGCACCTGCGCGCTGTTCGCCTACCTCCTGCCGCGCGTCTGGCGCGTGAGCCTGTTCCACGGCGCGCTGAGCTCGGCGCTGGCCATCCTGGGCTGGGCGTACTGCGCGGCCTGGGGCGTGCTCCTCGGGGCCTCGTGGGCGGCCCGCGCCGATGAGCGGATGGAGAAGCTGGGCCTTCCGGTCGCCGGCTCCTAGGCCGAACGCCCCTGTCGACGCGCCGCCTCGCCCGGCATACTTCCTGTATGAAGAGCCTGGCGCTGCTCCTGCTCGCGCTCGCCCTCCCGGCCTCGGCCAAGGACGCCATCCCGGACGCCGTCCTGCTCCCGGACGCGCCGGCCTACGCCACCGTCGACGACGCGGCCCACGCCGCGCTGCTCAAGGCCATGCCGCTGAGCGGGTCGCACGAGTACGGCGGGGCGGTGATGGAGTCCGAGGGCGTCTTCTACTTCACCGAGCCGGTCACCAACGGCCGGACCGGCGAGATCGCCTTCGCCGTCCAGCGTCCCTCGACCCACCGCATCGTCGGCATCTACCACACCCATCCCGACGAGAGCGAGCACACGCTCAAGTTCTCGCCCAACGACGTGCGCCAGGCCAAGGCCCTCGCGGTCCGCTCCTACATCGGCGTCATGCGCGACCGCAGCATCCGCGTCTACGACCCCGCGACCATGCGCGTCGAGCGCTTCCGCCGCTCCGGCTCGAACCTCACGCAGGGCGAGGTCGCCGACGGCGAGGTGCTGGTCACCGACGTGCCGCTGCGCTGAAGCGGCCGGCCGCCCACAGCAGGCCCGACGCCGCGAGACCAGGGAACATCGGCTCGAGACCCAGCGGCGACGACCCGTTTCTCTGCCCGAGCGCGACCCAGACGAGCGATAGTCCGAAGCCCGCCGTCGAGGACGCGAGCGCCCAGCCGCCCGGCGCACGCAGGCGGGGGAAGTAGACGCCGAGCATCGGCAGGAGCAGGCCGGGGATGCAGGCCGAGCCGACGGCGTACCAGAGTCCCGCCACCGACGGCACGAGGCGCGCGAGCAGCAGCGATAGAAAGGCCGTGATGGGCAGAGCCAGCCGCGTCCAGCGCTGGGCCGTCGCCGCATCGGCGCCGAAGAGCCGCGCCGCTCCGTCCTTGCCGAGGCTGGCGGCCGACAGCAAGGTCGTGGACTGGAGCGCGGCGAACAGCGACGACGCCGCGCCCGCGAAGAACACGCCGCGCGCGACCGGCGGGAGGACGGCGTCGGCGAGCAGCGGGAAGGCGAGCGTGGGATTCCCGATAGCGGGCAAGGCGACCCGCGCGTAGAGCCCGGCCGCGGTCGTCATCAGGTCGAAGACGGCCCAGAAGCCGATGGACACCAGAATGCCCCGTCGGGCGACCGCGGGATCCTCTGCCGCGGCGCAGCGCTGGTGGAACGCGGGATCGACGATGGTCCACACGGCCACGAGCCACCAGCCGAGCAGCTTCCACAACCCAAGGCCGCCCGTCCAAGAGAGATGGCCTTCGGGGAGCTTCGCGACGACGGCGGCGGGTCCGCCGAGCTTCAGCGCGCAGAACGGCAGGATGAGGGCGAAGCCGAGATACATCCCGACGAGCTGGAGCCGGTTGGCGGCGACGTCGGAGGGCAGGCCGCCGCGCCAGACGAGGGCGACGGCGAGAGCGGCGGCGCCGAGCGCCGCGGCGGAAGGCGCTAGACCCGTGAGGTGCGACAGCAAGGTCCCCGCCATGAGGACCTCGTCGGCGGGACTGGCGAGCACGAAGACGAGGAACGCGCCGAGCAAGGCCATGCCGCGGCCATACGCGGGCTCGAGGTGGTCGGGGATGGTGAGTCCGGGCTCGCTGCGGACGCGCCCAGCGAGGAAGAAGGCGTATAGAGCGGCGAAGACGTAGTACGGCGCGGCCATCACCGTCCAGTTCGACAGCCCGCCCAGCCAGGTGAACTCGCCGATGCCCAGCACGCCGCCGTAGAACGTCGGCACCAAGGTCGCCACGAACGCCGGCAAGGTGAGCGTCCGCGAGGCGAGCACGTAATCCGTCATGCCTTCGCGCCGCCGCGCGCGCACCGCGAGCGCGAAGCCCGCGGCCAGCCACAGCGCGAGGATGAGCGCGTCGATCACGGACTGATTGTGTCATATCGGAGCGCGCGCGGCCGAATGAGGTTCCCGCGAGCCTCTCGTCGCGCGTCGGTTGACCGTCCTCAATTGAGAGGCGTCATGCGGTCCGCTTGACCGGGAGCATGCCGGACCCGCCGGCGACGGCGCTATCGTGTAGGCGGGAAAGGAGGAATGGTTATGCTGAGTCTGATACTGACGTTGGCGATGCTCGAAGCGGCGCCCGCCGCTCCCGTCGCGCAGTTCAAGCCGTGCGTGTGGCCCAACACCTGCCGCACGCAAGCCGTCGAGCTGGCGCAGTTCAAGCCGTGCGTATGGCCCAACACCTGCGCCGCGTCCCCCGTGGCCCAGTTCGAGACCTGCGTCTGGCCCAACCGCTGCTCCTGAGCCGTTAACGCGTCCGAGGACAAGGCTCCGCCGAGAGGCGGGGCCTTCGTGCTTCCGGGGGAGCGTTCTAGCGGCCGGGCGCGGTCGAGAGGCGGCGGCGCTTGGCGGCGCGGCGCAGGGCGAGGGACACCAGCGCCTCGACGAGCTTCGGCGTGGGCACGCCGGTGTCGCGCCAGAGGCGCGGGTACATGCTGATGGGGGTGAAGCCGGGCAAGGTGTTCGGCTCGTTGAAGTAGACCGCGCCGGTCTTCTTGTGCATGAAGAAGTCCACGCGCGCCAGGCCGTACAGGTCGAGCGCGCGGAAGGCGGCCAACGCCAGCTCCTGGACGCGGCGGGCCTGGGCCTTGGTGATGGGCGCGGGCACGAGCAGGCGCGCGCCGTCGGGGTCGATGTACTTGGCGTGGTAATCGTAGAACTCGGCGTTCGGGGCGATCTCGCCGACGATGGAGGCCTTCAGGAAGAAGCGGTCGCCCTTGGGCGCCCACGGGTCGCCGAGCACGGCGGTCTCGATCTCGCGCGCGGGGATGCCCTTCTCGATGAGGGCCTTGTCGTCGTAGCGCAGGGCCTCGCGCACGGCGGCCGGGAGCTCGCGGGGGGACTTCGCCTTGACGACGCCGACGGAGGAGCCCATGCGCGCGGGTTTGACGAAGACAGGATAGCCCAGCTTCTTGGCCGCCGGGACGGCTTCCTGGACGGAGCGAGCCGCGGCCCACGGGACTTGCGGAAGTCCCGCGTCGGCGGCCAGGCGCTTGGTCGCTTCCTTGTCCATGCCGGCCGAGGAGCCAAGCACGCCGCAGCCCACGTAGGCGGCGCCGGTCAGCTCGAGAAGTCCCTGGAGCGTGCCGTCCTCGCCGTAGGGACCGTGGATGACCGGGAACACGCAGTCCCGCTTGCGCAGGGACGTCAGCGTCTTCCAGGGGTCGAGCCGCTTGCCGTCCGCGCGCAGGCGCTTCTCGGCGGCCGGGCCGGCCAGGAGCTTCTTCGGGTCGGCCGCGATGAGGCGCTTCGGCGGGACCTCGACCCAGGAGTTGTCGACTCCGACGTGCACGAGCCGCACCGTGAACTTCTTCGTCGAGAGGTTCGCGACGACGCAGCGCGCCGACACGAGGGAGACCAGGCGCTCGGCGGAGCGGCCGCCGCACAGCACGAGGACGACGGGCTTGCTCATTTGGCCAGCGCCTTGGCGACCTTCGCGAGCAGCGCTTGGAAATTGAGGGGCTTGAGCACGTAGTCGTCCGCGCCCGCGGCGAAGGCCTCGTCGATCTCCATGGTCACGCTGGCGGCGGTGCACATGAGCACCTTGACCTTGGCGTTCTTCGGGTTGGAGCGGATGACCTTGACCACCTCGATGCCCGACATCCCGGGCATGTTGCGGTCGATGATGGCGATGTCGGCGCCCTTGGTCCGCAGCAGCTCGAGCGCCTGGGCCCCGCTCTCCGCCAGGAGGAACTCGTGCTTCTCCGCGGACAGGACCTCCTTGATGAGGTCGCGGATGGACTCCTCGTCGTCGACGATGAGGATGCGGGCCATCTCAGGCGGGGGCGTGCGCGCCCTGCAGCAGTTGGAGCACCTTGCGCACGAAGACGTTCTTCTCGAAGGGCTTGAGCAGG
>CAZTZW010000130.1:0-7157 GCA_964618085.1 uncultured Elusimicrobia bacterium | reverse complement strand
AAGGGGTCTACGTCTTCGAGCGCCGCGGCGACGGCGCCTGGAAGCTTAACGACGGCGTGGGCGCGCCGGTATCGGAGCTGCGCCTGGAGCCGGAGTTGGCGACCGAGCTGTCGGGCACCAAGCGCGTGCGCCGCGACCCCGTCGCCTGGGAGCAGATCCCCGACACTTTGCGCAAAGCGGTCGTCGCCGCGGAGGACAAGCGCTTCTGGAGCCACCACGGGCTCGACCCGCGCGCCATCGCGCGCGCCGCGCTCGCCAACCTGCGCGGCCGCAAGCTGCAGGGAGCGAGCACCATCACCCAGCAGCTGTCCAAGAACCTCTTCCTCTCCCCCCGGCGGACCTTCACGCGCAAGCTGTCGGAAGCGGCGCTGGCCCTGTACCTCGAGCTGCGCCTGTCCAAGGAGCGCATCCTCACCCTCTACCTCAACCACATCTACCTCGGCCAGGACGGCCCGTCCGGCGTCGCGGGCGCGCGCGCGGCCGCGCGCTTCTACTTCGCCAAGGACGTCTCCGACCTCTCCCTGCCCGAAGCCGCCTTGCTCGCCGGCGTCATCCGCAGCCCGGGCCGCTACGACCCCTACCGCGACCCCGCGGCGGCGCGCGCGCGCCGCGACCAGGTGCTCGCGCGCATGCACGAGGACGGCCTCATCTCCGCCCGGGAGTGGGAGGAAGCCCGCGCGACCGACGTGACCACGGTCCGCACTCTCGGAGAGGAGGAGGCGGGCGACCACGCCTACTTCACCGCCGAGGTCGTGCGCCGCCTGCTGCCGCGCTACGGCGGCGAGGCGCTGTACCAGCACGGGCTCTCCATCCACACCACCATGGACCCCGTCCTCCAGGCCGGGGCGCAGCGCGTCCTGCGCGCGGCGCGCCAGCAGGCCGCGCTGGTCGCTCTCGACCCCCGGACCGGGGACGTGCTGGCGCTCGCCGGCGGCAAGGATTTCAAGGAAAGCCAGTTCAACCGCGCCACCCAGGCCCAGCGCCAGCCCGGCTCGACGTTCAAGCCCTTCATCTTCGCGGCCGCCCTGGAGACGGGCTTCACCCCGGCGACCATCCTGCTCGACCGCTCCAAGGTCTACAAGGGCGGGGACCGCGACTGGGCCCCGCGCAACTACGACGGCGTCTACCACGGCACGGCGACGCTGCGCCAGGCGCTGACCTGGTCGCTGAACGCGGCCACCTTGGACCTGGCCGCGCGCGTGGGCGTCGGCCGCGCGGTGGAGATCGCCGAGCGCGCGGGCGTGACCAGCCCGCTGCGCAGGGACCTCGGCCTGGCGCTGGGCTCGTCCGAAGTCAACCTGCTGGAGCTCGTCGCCGCCTACGGCCCCTTCGCCGCGGGCGGGATGGCCGCGACGCCGCGTCTGGTGACCGCCGTGGTCGACGCCGAGGGCGTCGTGCTCGAGGCGCCGCCGCCGGAGTCGCGCGCGGTGCTCGATCCCGCGGTCGCCTCGCTGATGACCTCCTTGCTCGAGAGCGTCGTCACCCAAGGCACCGCGCGCTCGCTGCCCCTGCTCGGAACGCGCTTCCCCGTCGCGGGCAAGACCGGCACCACCGACGACGGGCGCGACGCGTGGTTCGTGGGCTACACGACCTCTTTGCTCGCGGGCGTCTGGGCCGGCGACGACTCCAACCGCCCGCTCAAGCTCACCGGCGCCAAGGACGCCCTGCCGCTGTGGGCCGCGTTCATGAACGAGGCGGCCGCCGACCGCCCCGCCGAGGCGTTCCCGCGCGACGAAGGACTCGTCGCCTTGAGCGTATGCGCGGAATCGGGCATGCTCGCGCTGTCGGGCTGCCCGGTCAAGCGCGACGAGCAGTTCATCCCGGGCACGGAGCCCCAGCGCGAGTGCACTTTGCACCGCGGCGGGCTCAAGGGCCTGTGGGACCGCCTGTTCGGCCGCTGACGACCGGCCGGACCTCCACGTCGAACGGGCCTCGGATCACGTAGTGATAAGCTCCCCAGCGGACCCGGTCGCTGACGGCGCTGACGAGGAGGTTCACGAGATAGAGCGGCAGGAGCAGCGGCGCGGTCAGCGCGCCCCAGAGGCGCCAGCGGCGCCAGCGCGGCGCGACGCCCGCGAAGCGCTCGCCGTGACGGGCGTCCACGACCGCCAGCAGGGCCGCGAAGAAGAGCATGTCCGCGGCCAAGGCCCCCGCGCCCAAGCCCCACGCGCGGCTGCGCGCGGCCCAGACCAGCACCCAGGTCTTCCCCAGGATGGGGACGGCCAAGGACGCCCAGGCCGCGGGAGTATAGTGGCGGCCGTAGATGAAGTAGCGGTTGAACGCCCGCATCAGCTCCGTCCAGTCCCAGGACTCGCGGGAGACGGGCAGGACGCCGGCCACGAAGCGCACCGTCCCGCCGGCGCGCCGCGCGAGCAGGCTCAAGGCGCCGTCCTCGGCCACGCAGCGCTCCCAGTGCGAGCGCACGTCGAGACGCCGGTAATCGTCCGCGCGCAGGGCCATGGAGAAGCCGTACGCCACCGGCGCGAGACGGTAGAACGGCGCGCCGCCCAAGGTCCACGTCATGCGCAGCAGCGAGCACAGCGTCGGCTGGACCGGGACGTCGGTCATCAGGGCGGAGGACACGGTCACGCCCGGCTCCTCCAGCGCCGCCGCCAGACGCCGCGCCCAGTCAGGCGTCACGAGTATGCCCGCGTCGCCGAAGACGAGGACGCGCGCGCCCTCCGAGACCCGGTCCACGGCGTAGACGAGGTCCACGGCCTTGCCGCTGGAACGGGACGGGACGCTTCCCGAGACGAGCAGTCGAGCGCGCAAGTCGCCGGCGATCGCCGCGGAGACCTCGCCGTACGCCGCGTCCTCGCGCGAGGGGACGACGAAGACGAACTCGAGGCGGCCGGGATAATCCTGCGCGAGCAACGAACGGATGTTGTCGCCCGCGCTGCCCGGGTTGCGCCCCTTGCACGGGACGACGACCGCCGCGTCCGGCAGCGGCCCGGCGGGCGCCGCGGCCTCGCGCGCCAGCTGGCGGCGGTACAGCTCGACGCAGGCGAGCTGCACGGCCAGCTGCCCCCCGACCAAGGCGTACATGAACGGCAGGTCGATATGGGACGCGAGCGCGTGGAACACCTGGAGCGGCGCGTTCATCGTCGGGTAAGCTATAATAAAGCGATGAAAGCCCGCGACCTGCGCCCCTTCGACGTGCTCAAGAACACCCAGAGCGGAGAGCTCGGACTCATCATCGAGATCACCGGCGACAAGGTCAACCTCGCCGACCAGACGGGCCAGCGCGCGTTCTACAAGCTCAGCCCGCTCTTCGAGAAGATGGACAACGAGCAGTGCGGCGCGTTCCGCATCGCGACCTTGTTCCAGATGCGCGAGCGCCGCAAGCTCGAAGCGCCCAAGAAGAAGCGCCGCGTCTCGAAGAAGAAAGCCGCCGCCGAGCCCGCCGCCTCCGTCGCCGCCTGACCCGAAGCAACATCGGGGTCAGGCACCGATGTTACTTCGAGCCCGCCGCTAGGCCTTCGCGAAGCCGCGCGCCGTGACGTAGGTGCACAGCGAGCGGTACAGTCCGCCCAGCACGCTGAATATCCCGAGGTCCACCTTCACGTCGTAGATGCCCTCGAGGTCGGGGTGCCGCTTCTTCATCAGTTCCAGCGCCTTGCGGTAGCCGCCGTCTCCATAACTATTGGAGACGCTGGTGGCGCGGAAGCTGGCGGCCAGCGGGATGGACACGCCGCGCTGGCACGACACGCTCTTCACCTCGCCCAACTGCCTGGCGTCCGCCGGAACGTCCTTGGGCGTCATCGCCACGAAGGACATCGGCCCCACGGACTGGTAGAAGAGATGGATGCTCCCCCGGTTCGTCATCGACGGCAAGGCCGTGTCGTCCTCGTTCTCGCCCAGCGCCGCGGCGGGCGCCGCGAGCAGGACGAGGAGGGCGGCGGCGGCCGGCAGGCTCACGGCTTGGCGACCTTCCCGGTGACGTAGGTGCAGACCTTGGTGTAGAGGCCGATGACGTAGGAGTTCACCTTCATGTCGGCCTTCACGTCGTAGAGGATGCCGTCGCGCCCCGCGCCCTTGAGCGCGTTCGCCACCGCGCTGGCGTAGGAGCTGTCGCCCCAAGCCACGAGGTACAGCGCGCTGCGCTGACAGGAGAAGCCCGTCGCCGTGGGGTCGTCGGGCGCGCCCTTCACCTCGGACGGCGAGGGCGAGCGATAGCCGCGCGGCACCTTGATGTCCGTATAAAGGAGGCCGCAGCCGGAGAGGAGCGGCAAGAGGAGCAGGGCGGGGAGTAGTCTCATGGGGCTAGAATAGGCCTTCTCCACCCCCCCGTCAAGGAAACGTCCTGCGAACAGGAGCGCCCGACCCGGGATTTGATAGAATCTCCGTCGGAGAAACTTCCCATGACCGCCACCACTTCCCCTCTCGCGCCCCTCAAGATCGGCTCCAAGGAGCACAAGGAGCTCCTCTGCTCCTTCTTCATCGACACCCACGACCCCTACAAGCCCTCCGAGCTCGCATGGCCGGACCTGGACGAGACCGCGGTCAATAAGCTGCAGGCGCTGCCCATCTGGAACGAGGCGCTGAGCACCGAGGCCCAGACCGCGCGCGCCGTGCTCGCCATGGGCGAGGACGAGAAGGACCCCGTGCTCGCCAAGGCCATCACCCTCCAGGGCCTGGAGGAGCAGCGCCACGCCGACGTGCTGAAGCTCCTCGTCGACCGCTACGGCCTGTCCGTCGCGCCCTACACCACGGAGCGCCCCGAGGACCCGAACTGGGCGTTCATGCGCATCGGCTACGGGGAGTGCTTCGATTCCTTCTTCGCCTTCGGCCTCTTCGCGATGGCGCGCGACTCCGGCTTCTTCCCTCCCGCCCTGGTCAAGCTCTTCGAGCCCATCATGGCCGAGGAGGGCCGCCACATCATCTTCCACGTCAACTGGGTCGCCTACAACCAGGCCCAGCTCCCCTACGCCGGCCGTCCGCAGTACGTGTTCAAGCGCGGCCTGGCCATGTGGCTGCAGGTCATCAGCCGCGTGAAGACGGCGCTTCGCGTCAAAGGCGAGACGGACAAGCAGGACAACTTCACCATGAACGCGCACGCCCAGTTCGGCGACGTCACGCCCCGCGAGTTCCTCGAGCTGTGCCTGCGCGAGAACGAGCGGCGCCTGGCGCCGTACGACCCGCGCCTCCTGCGCCCCCAGCTCGTGCCCAGCATCGCGCGCACCGTGCTGGCCACCTTGCCCCGCCGGAGCTCGCAGAACTAGCCGTGAATCCGGTCCTCGCGCTGCTGCTGCGCGTGCCGCTCCACGGGCTCGGCCTGCTCGTATCGCCGCTGCCCCGCTCCTGGGAGCTCGTCATCGGCCGGGCCCTCGGCCGGTTCGCCCTGCTCGTCGACTCCAAGCGCCGCGGCATCGTCGCCGAGAACCTGCGCCGCTGCCTGCCCGAGCTGGGCGAGCGCGAGCGCGTGGCGCTGCTCAGGGCCAACTTCGAGCACTACGGCGTGCTCGGCCTGGAGCTGCTGCACATGTTCGCGCCCATCCCCGGCCACTTCCGCCGCTACGTCGAGCGCGTCACGCGCGTGACGGGCTTCGAGAATTGGGAGAAGGCCCACGCCAAGGGCAAGGGGGTCCTCGTCTTCGGCGGCCATTCCGCCAATTGGGAGCTGGGCAGCGCCGCCGGCGGCCTGCGCGACATCCATCCGACCATCGTCACCCGCCATCTCAAGCCGAAGTGGCTCGACGAGTGGATGGAGAAGACCCGCCTCTCGACCAAGGTCGCCTGCGCCTACCAGCCGCGCACCATGGGCGCCATCCTCAAGGCCCTGCGCCGCCGGGAGACTTTGGGCTTCGTCATCGACCAGTACATGCCGCCGCCGATGGGAGAGCCCCTGCGCTT
Source organism: uncultured Elusimicrobia bacterium (assembly GCA_964618085.1). GTDB lineage: Bacteria > Elusimicrobiota > Elusimicrobia > UBA1565 > UBA9628 > GWA2-66-18. The sequence goes on along the minus strand of CAZTZW010000130.1, from coordinate 1,304 downwards.
CTTCGGCGCGACCGTGCACACGCTCACCGCGGTCGCCCCGCTCGCGCGCCGCACCGGCGCCGCCATCGTCCCCGTCCATAACATCCGCGAGAAGGACGGCATCGTGCGCCTCTACTTCGGCCCGGAGTTCGTCCTGAGCGACGACGACAAGGCCGACAGCCAGCGCATGGCCGACGTCTTGGAGAAGGACATCCGCGCGACCCCCGAGCAGTGGCTGTGGGCGCACCGCCGCTTCAAGAACGCGACGTGGCCCGAGCCGGGCCGCCCGGCCGCCGCCGCCTGAAGCCGCTCGCGCTCGTCCTGCTGTCGGCCGCCCTGGCCCTTCCCGCGTCCGCGAGCGACGTCTACCCGCTCGAGCAGTGGAGCGCCGAGGTATTGGGAGAGTTGCCCGACGACATGCCCAAGACGCGCATCGTCCTCCACCACACCGCCGCGCTCGTGAAGGACTCCGACAAGCGCCTGACGGGACGCGCGAGCTGGGACGCGGCCGCGGCCCACGCGCGCAGCGCCCAGCGCCTCCATAAGCACATCCGGGGCTGGCAGGAGATCGGCTACCACTACCTCATCGACTGGGAGGGGCGGGTGCTGGAGGGCCGCCCTCTCGAGAAGCTCGGGGCCCACGTCGAGAAGCACAACACGGGCTCCATCGGCATCGTGCTCATGGGCGACCTGACCCGCCAGCGCCTGACGGCGAAGCAAGCCGCCGCCCTGCGCGCTCTCATGAACGAGCTGATGTCGCGCTTCCGCATCGCCCCCAAGGACATCAGCGGCCACTACCAGATGAAGTACACGGTGTGCCCGGGGACCTACCTCAACAACATCTGGGACGAGAGCGCCGCGCCGCTCGAGTTCATCCAGATGAAGCCCCGCGCGAAACGAGCGAGATGACGGGCCGCAAGACCCACCGCCGCTAGGTCTCCCCATCCTCTTCCAGGCAGGCCCATTGCCTACGCGCGAAGGCCCCGATGGCCCGGCCGCTCCGGCGGGTTCCTCCTTATACTAGGCGCGTGGAGAACAACATGAACCGAAGCGCCTCGCTGTCCCGCCTCGTCTTGGCCTCTTTCATCCTGACCATGCCCGGAGCCCCGCAGGCCCTCGCCTCCGGCCTCGCGCGCGCCACGGTCAAGCCCGTCGCCGTCACCGGCGGCGTCGCGCCGGTCCGGCCGGCGGCTCTGACGAGCCCGCTCGCCCCCGCGGCCCTCGCCCTCTCCGCTCCGGGACTCTCCGTCCCGTCGCTCTCCGTCGCGGCCCCCCTGCCGGCCGCCCACCTGACCGCCGCTCCCGCGCTCGACAGGCCGTCGCCG
>CAZTZW010000129.1:0-7225 GCA_964618085.1 uncultured Elusimicrobia bacterium | reverse complement strand
GCCGCCTGCGACGGGGGCGCGCTGGGGGTCGGCGTGGACGCCCGGGTTGTGGTCGCGCTGCTCGCTCCGGGGCGCCCCCACGCCGTAGAGCTCGGCGCGGGCCTCGCGGTCCAGGGCGTCGCGCCGGGAGAAGTCGCGCGCTCGCTCGGAGAGCTCGTAGACCTTCTGCTGCAGCTCCTCGCGCGCGGCCTCGGCGGCGAGCTGCACGGCCGCGGCGCGCTCCGAGGCGGGCAGCGCGGCGAAGGCGTCCGGCGTGTAGCGCAGGCTGGACTCCAGGTGGGAGACGAGGGGCGAGGCGGCGCGCAGGCCGGCCGGCGACGCGAGGTCGAGCGCCGCCAGCCCGGGCGTCAGGGAGGCCGTCAGGCCGGGCGACCGCAGCGCGGCGCCGAGCGGCCCCGTCCAGGCCGCCGAGGCCCCGGGGTACAGCGGGGCGGGAGCGCGGACGGGAGCGGCTCCCAGCAAAGCCAGGAGGGCGGCGAAGAGGGGCATCCGCCGGAGGAAGCTCACGACCGGAGTATAGTCCCGGAAACGCGAAAAGTCACCCCCCGGCGGGGAGGGTTTGCGTACAATAAGGGAGCATGACCGACCACGAGGTGTCCTTCGGCGAGGGCGCGAAGAAGCCCCCGGTGCGCCTGCCGGCCGGCAAGCCCCTGTCCGACCTCCTCACCGCGCAGAACTCCCCGATGGTCTTCGGCTGCCGCAACGGCATCTGCGGCACGTGCCTGGCCGCGGTCACGGCGCGCTCCGGCGTCCTGGCCCCGCCCGACTCCGACGAGCGCGACATGCTGGACATGCTCTGCCCCGACGACCCGAAGGCGCGCTTGGCCTGCCGCATCAGGCTCACCGCCGACATCGACATCACGCCCATCAAGCTCTCCATATGAGCGCGAAGCTCGCCCTGGTCACCGGCGCGTCGGCGGGCTTCGGCAAGGACCTCGTGGGCGCGCTGCTCGCGCGCGATTGGGAGGTCGTGGCGACCATGCGCGGCGCGGCGGCGCGCCGGGACCTGCTGGCCGAGGAGGCCGCGGCGCACCCGGGGCGCCTGCACCTGCTCTCCTTGGACGTGACCGACGCGGCCGAACGCGACGCCGCGGCGCGCTACGTGGCCGAGCGCGGGGGGCGGCTGGACCTGCTCGTCAACAACGCCGGCTACGGCCAGTTCGGGGCGCTCGAGGACTATTCTGAGGACCAGCTGCGCCGCCAGTTCGACGCGAACTTCTTCGGCGCCGCCCTCCTCATCAAGGCCCTGCTGCCGTCGCTGCGCGCGGCGCGCGGCAAGGTCCTCAACGTCACCTCGGTCCTCGGCTTCACCTCCTTCCCGCTGGCCTCGGCCTACGTGTCGAGCAAGTTCGCCCTGGAGGGCCTCTCCGAGAGCCTGGCCTTCGAGCTCGAGCCGCTGGGGGTTCAGGTGTGCGCGGTGGCTCCCGGGCGCTTCCGCACCCGCTTCAACGCCAACATGACGTGGGGGGAGAAGAGCCACGACCCCGCCTCGCCCTACCGCGCCCAGACCGAGGGCTACGCCCGCCTGCGGGAGAGGCTCGCGCGCGACCACGGCGTCGACCCGCGCCGTGTCGTGAACGCTTTGGTCCGCCTGGCCGAGGCCCGCCGCATCCCCCGCCGCGTGCGCGTGGGGGCCGACGCGACGGCCTTCAACGTGCTGCTCACCGTCCTCCCGGACGAGTGGGCCCGCCGCCTGCTCGCCTTCGTCTACGGACGGGCCTTGGCGGCGCGCGATTAGCTATCATCTTCGTAACCCGTGTCGAGGAAGCGTCCCGTCGTGCGCATGCCGTTCTTGAAAGAGCTGGAGGCCCTCGGCACGCCCCGCCCGCTCGCCGAGAGCCTGCGCGCCTTCCTGGCGGACCGCCATCCCGGCGACCAGAAGCGCATCTATCACGGTCTGGAGCACACCTGCGAGGTCGCCGCGCTGACCGCGCGCATGCTGCGCTCCTGGCCGCGCGTCCCGCGCAGCCGCAAGGTCCTCCTCATCATCGCCGCGGCCCTGCACGACGTGGACCCCGCCCGGCGACCCGGCACCCCGGCGCGCGTGGAGGCGACCCTCGAGCACCTCGAGGACGACCGTGAGGCGCGCGCGCTGCTGTGGGCGTTCGGCGAGCACTTCGACTTCACTCCCGCCCAGGTCTGCGCGCTGATCCTGGCCACCGACTACAGCCCCTTCCCCGAGGAGATGAAGGCCAAGCGCGCCCAGTTCGAGCGCGCCAGCCAAGGGGTGTTCGGCGACGACCCATGGATCCCCGAATGGGGCCGCCGCCTGGCCTACTGGGACCAGATCTCGACCTACCTGGAGACGGTGCCCAAGGCCCGCAGCCGCGTCGCCGGCCTGGCCCGGGAGCTGCGCGCCGACTCCCGCAAGCCGCTGGGCATGAGCGACATCAGCCGCCGCTTCCTCTCCGGCCTGCGCCGCGACCCGCTCTTCGACTTCCTGCCCGCCGCCGACCGCCGCCGCTTCGACGCCGCCCTGGCCTCCTTCGACGGGCGCGGCGCCTAGCGGGCGCCGCAGTAAGCTAGAATAGACTCGTTCCCACCTTCCGCGCCCGTGGTGAAATGGATATCACAGCAGCCTCCGAAGCTGCGGGTCCAGGTTCGATTCCTGGCGGGCGCAAGATTTCTTCGTAGGCTGAGCGCGGCCAAGCCGATTCCTGGCGGGGCACCACTTCCCTTGCTTGCTCGCGCCGTCACTGGCCGCCGAGCTTAGTCAGTAGGTCGCCGTACTTGTAGTTGGCGCCGGGGGTGAAGTCCTCGATCTTCACGACGTCGCCGGCCTGGGGGGCGTGGATGTACTTCAGCTTGTCGCCTTCCTTCTCGATGATGATCATCACGTGCTTGGTCGCGTCGCCTTCCATGCGGTAGATCATGTCGCCGATCTTGAGGGCGTTGGGGTCCGCGACCTCGTTGGCCATGCGCTTCTGGTCGTCGGCGGTGCGCGGCGAGGACTGCGAGACGCAAGCCGCCTCCTGGAGGGCCGCGACGACCAGGCCCGAGCAGTCGACGCTGGAGCGCGAGGTGCCGCCCCACTCGTACTTGACGCCTTGGAAGCTCTTGAGCTTGTCCGCGAAAGCCTGGCGGCAGGGGCCGGCGTCCATCTGTTGGAACTGCGGGACCTTGGACTCCATCGGGGCGCTGTCGCCCACGGAGTTCTGCCTCACCCAGCCGGTGAGCGGTCCCCAGCCGTTCTCGCCCCAGGACTGCTGGTTGACGGTGACCTGGTACCAGCCGTTGACCCGGCTCTGAGAGAGGACGGTGACGGTCTCGCCCTGGCGCAGCTGGGTCAGGCGCAGGTCGGGGGACCCGTCCCGGGGCTCCTTGAAGATGTCGACGCCGTCCGAGACGATGTAGGCGCGGCGGGTGACGTGCTGGCCCGCGTAGTTCTGGCCGCGCGGCGCCGTCTGCAGTTGCTGCAGAGCGTTGGGCGCGTTCAGCTCGAACGCCGACGACGGGACGGCGAGGAGCAGGAGGAGGGGGAGCCGCGCGGCCGGGGCGTTGGTCATGGGGGGAGTATGACCGGAAACCGCGATACAACCACCCTGCTCGGGAAAAAAGACGGTGAAAAGACGGTATCGTCCCCCCTTGCGCGGGAACCTTACCGGGGTTACACTGAGCGCGACGCCCGAGTGGTCCCCGTGAACCCCAACCGACTCGTCGTCCCCGCCTTCCTCCTCGCCTTGTCCGCGGCCCCCGTCGCCGCCGAGACCTTCCAAGACTGGGCCCTGTTCCGCGCCGGGGACGTCGTCTACGGCATGCGCGCCGCAGACTACGACGCGACCATGACGGCTCATGTCGCGGGCGCGGGCATCAGCCACGCCGCGCTCTACGACCTGGCCGCCAACGACGTGGGCGCCGCCGACTCCGTGATGGCGGTCGCCGCCCGCCCCATCGCCTGCCTGCGGCTTTATCCGAAAGACCAGACCGGCGTCCCGAAAGCGGTGCGTCTGAAGGCCGATGAGGATATCAGCGCGACGCATCTCCAGGCCGGTTCCGGGGCGCCTTATGGGAGCAGCACCGCGGGCCCGGGTCTCAGGATGTTCCGCGGCGGCTGGGACCGCCACATCAAGGTCACGGTCGCCGGCGAGGTGCCCCCGTTCTGCGAGCGTCTGATCTCGATCGCGAAGCTCAACCCGGCTCAGCAGACCTTGGCCGAGGCCCTGCGGCAGATGGACGAGGCGGGCCACAAGGCGTTCGTCGCGGCGTCGGACTCCGACCGGCTGCCGCTGTTGGAACTGGTCTCCCAGCAGTACCTCTCGCACGACCCGGGTCTCGTCAACGGAGAGGACGGCAAGCCCGACGTGCTGGCCTCGCTGCACTATGTGGACCGCGCCGCCATCCTGCGGCTGCCCGCCGACCAGCAGAAGGCGCTGCGCGACAAGCTCGCGACGGCGGTCAACCCCGAGACCGCCAAGCAGCTCATCGGCGAGATCCGCAAGGCCGTGGCGGCCTACATGAGCTCCAACGGCGACCCCGGCGCCATGGCGACTCTCACGGCGGCCACGCGGCGCATCGCCGCCGCCCGGTTCAACCCCGAGACCGGCGCCGTCATCTTCGACGGGGCGACGCCCGCCGCGGCCGTGCCCGTCGTCGCGCAGCAGGACGGGCCGCCCCGGGCCGCCCCGCTGGTCCTCACGGGCGACCCGAACCGCCTGGGCGTCGTCACCTCGCCGCGCACCGACGCGCCGCCCACGCCTCCGGGACTGCCGGGTCCCGGCGAGAAGGGCCCCCTGTCCGGCCTTCTGGGCGGCGCCGGGGACCTGCTGAAGAGTCCCTACGTGTCGGCGGGGCTGGGGATGGCGGCGGGCGCGCTCGTGGGCTTCATGATCGCGGGCCCCTTCGGCGCGGCCGTGGGCGGGGCGCTGGGCCTGCCGTTGGGCCTGATGGTGGCCCAGTTCTTCGGCGCGCGCGGCGAAAGCTGACTCAGGGCTTGAGCTTCGTGATGTCCTGGAAGAGGACCGCCGTGCCGAGCCGGCGGCCGTCCTTCCCCTTGATGGGCACGCCCGACCAGCCGACCTTCCTCTTGCTCCCGCGCGCGCGCATCGCCGCCTCCTGACGCGTCAGGGGCTTGGCCGCGGACGCGGCCTTGCGCACGACGCCCAGCATGTCCGGGCAGCCCGACAGCACGTCCGCGGCGGGGCGGGGCGGCTCGGTGGGCGTCCAATCGGCCCCGAGGATGTCCATGGCGCGGGGGTTGAGCTCGATGACGCGGTCGTCCGGGTCGCACAACACGAGACCGGCCGAGAGGCTGTTCACCATGGATTCGAGGAAGGCCCGGCTGTTGGTGAGCTTGCGGATGAGGGAGACGTTCTCGAAGGCGATGCCGACCTCGCGGCCGATCATGGAGATGAGCTCGAGGTCGGGGACGGTGAAGGCGCCGTCGCGCCGGTTGAGGAACTCGATGACGCCGATGGCCTTGCCTTTGGCGAGGATGGGGGCCGCGACGATGGAGCGGGTCTTGAAGCCGGTGGCGCGGTCGGCCGAGCCGGTGAAGCGTGCGTCCTTCTTGGGGTCGTCCACCTTCACGGGCGAGACGTACTTGGCCACCCAGCCGACCACGCCGCGTCCGACGCGGAACTCGGTGCGCTTGAGCTTGTCGAGCGAGGAGCCGTAGGCGGCCAGCGGGGTGATGGTGCCGTCCTCGTCGATGCGGAAGATGCTCCCCGCCCCGGCGTTGAGGGTCTCGGCGATCTTGGTCAGCACGGTCTCGGCGAGCTCCTCCTCGTCGTAGATGAAGTGGATGTTCTCGAGGACGTTGTAGAGGAGCTGGAAGTGGAAGAGGCCGAGTTTCATGTGGCGTAGCTTACAACAAGAGTTAAGGCGCGGTAAACGAAAACGCTTAAAAAATCAGTTAAAAGGTCTTGCGTGAACGAGGTCCCGGGTCTATACTCGGAGTGTGAAGAACTTCCTGCGCGAAGCGGCGGAGATGACCTCGGATGCCGTGCAGACCGCGGTGGGCTGGGCCCTGTTCATGGCCGTCGGCTACGCGGTCCTCTTCATCGAAGTCGGCGGCCGCGGCACTTTGTGGTCGCAGCTCGAGTCGATGTGGCGCGAGGGACAGCCGGCCTCCTCCATGACGCAGAACGACGGCGTGCGCGTCATCAAGCTCGCGCCGGAGATCGCGCCGCGCGAGGACAGCATGAACTACAACTACATGGGCAACGTCCAGGGCGAGCAGGAGGCGCTCGTCGCGGTCAACGACCAGCGTCCCGCCGCCGCCCTCACCGACGTCCCGGCCGATACCGGCGCCAAGAAGGAGTGGCGGCGCAGCCTCAAGGGCGAGCTGCGCCAGTTCGCCGTGTACGGCGACGGCTCGGAGACCACCTCGGCTCAGGCGGGCGTCCAGACCGTCTCGGCCCGCCCCGCCGCGCAGGCCCCCGTCGCCGCGTCCGCCGTGCCCGAGTCGGCCTACAGCCAGGGCGTCGCGGCGGCTTCCCGTCCCGCCATCGCCTCGCGCGCGCGCGCGCTGGCGCAGAACGGCTCCGACTCCGTCCGCAACTTCAAGAAGTAGCTACTTCGCGGGCGGGACGAAGGGCTGGGCGAAGTCCTTGCCCGTCAGGGCGACGGACTTCACGGACTGAGCCGCGATGACGAGGCGCTCGTCCTTGTCCTTGGGGAACATCTCGATGCAGGGCTCGCCGAAGCGCTCGTCGAGGTTGCGGTGGTAGATGTAGCCCTCGATGACCTTCCCGTCCTTCAGGGTCACGGTCACGTGGCCGCGGAAATCGAAGGCGGCGTCGATCTGGGCGGCGACGGCGGGGTCGATGGCGCTCATTTGGGCTCCTGCTCGAAGATGGTCTTGAAGCTGCTGACGGCGGCGTCCCAGTCCTGCGTGGCGATGCCGCCCTGGGCGAAGTCGGCGCGTCCGCCGGCCGAGCCGCCGTTCTGCGCGGCGAAGGCCTTGGCCACGCGGCCCGCGTCGTAGCCCTTCCCGGCGAGATCGGGCGTGAGCGCGAAGACGAAGCTCGACGCGGCGCTCAACAGGACCGCGCCCGAGCCCAGCTCGGCCTTCGCCTTGTCGGCGATGCCGCGCAGGCTCTTGGGGTCGGCGCCCTCCAGGCGCTGGAGGCTGAGCTTCACGCCCTTGACCTCGACGACGACCTTGCCGGCGTCGGCCGAGGCGGCCAGCTTGGCGGTCTTGAGGGCGCCCAGTCGGCTCTCCAGGGCCTTCACGTCGTCGGCGTCGGAGGCCTTGCCGCCGAGCTTCGTCAGCTCGGCGACGAGC
>CAZTZW010000128.1:0-7258 GCA_964618085.1 uncultured Elusimicrobia bacterium | reverse complement strand
CCGCGGAAGCCGCCAGGCCCGCGTCCATGCCCGTCTCCGCCGCCCAGGCCACGGCGCCCTCCGCCGCGCCGCGGGTCGCGGCCGACAGGTCGCCCGCCACGGCGTGCACGTGCCGGATGACGGCCTCGGTGGTCGCCTTGATGGTCCCGAGGGCCTCCTCGCCCGAGCGCCCGCTGGCCCGCAGCACCGCGAGCACGCAGCCTCGCGCGACGTAGCCCAGCTCGCCGCCCGCCTTCTCGCCTCCGCGCACCGCGGCGCCGGAGATCATGGTGAGCGTCCCCGCCGACCCCGCTCCCTCCGGCCCGGAGGCTTCGATGGCCTCGCTCAGCACGTCGGCCGTCGCGTCCACGATGGCCGCCGCCTTCCCGTGAGCGCCCTCGATGGCTCCCGCGACGGCGTTCTCCAGTTTCGTGTATCTCTTCATCGGACCTCCTCCGGCCGGCGCCGGTTCTCGGCATAGTATGACCGGGCGGCGTCAGATCCGATTCTGCGGGCGATCAAGTCTCCTTCAAGTGAAAAAAGAAGGCCCCGGCCGCGAGGCCGGGGCCTTATGAGCGAACGGAGGGAGCCTTACTTGATGCCGAGCGCCTTCTTGGCTTCCATCTGTTCCTTGAGCGGAGCGAGGCGCATCGCCTTCAAACGCTCCTCGGCCTTGGCGATGACTTCGGAGTAGGCGACGCCCGTGAGGATCTCCATGCCCTGGGAGATGTGGTCGACGGCGTAGATGTGGAACTGACCCTTGGCCACGGCCTCGACGACCTCGGCCGAGAGCTGGAGGTCGGCGACGTTGGACTTCGGGATGAGGATGCCCTGATCGCCGGTGAGACCGCGAGACTTGGCGAGCTCGAAGTAGCCCTCGATCTTCTCGTTGACGCCGCCGATGGCCTGGACGTTGCCGAACTGGTCCGCCGAGCCGGTGATGGCGAAGTTCTGACCGATACCGACGTTCGAGAGCGCCGAGAGGATGCCGTACAGCTCGGTCGAGGTGGCGGAATCGCCGTCGATGCCGCCGTAGTTCTGCTCGTAGGAGACGCTCAGCTTGGCGGGGAACACCTTGTCCGCGGCGAAGAGGCCCTCGAGGAAGCCCTCGACGACGCCGAGAGCCTTGTTGAACGAGCTGCCCGTGGTGCCCGCGTTGCGGTCCACCGAGACGATGCCGCCGGCGCCGCCGGCGCGGGACACCCGCACCGTCACGCGCATCGGCACGCCGAAGGAGCCCATGACGGCGAGGCCGTTGACCTGGCCGACGACGGGCTTGCCGGACGTCTTCACCACGAACACGTCCTTCTTGTAGATGTCGATGAGGTGGCGGCGGTAGGTCTCCTCGCGGTCCTGCTTGGTCTTGAGGGCCTGCTGCACGTCCTCACGGCGGACCTCGGTGCGGCCCGCCTGCTGGGCCCAGTGCGAGGACTCGCGCAGGAGCCCGAAGAGGGCGCCGAACTGCGCCGTCATCTTCTTGTGGCTGTCGGCCATGCGCGCGGCCTGCTCCAGCAGCGCGCTCATGGCGTCCTGGGAGAAGTCCAGGATTTTGCCCTCGCCCTGCGCCACCATGTTCTTGATGACCTGGACGAAGCTGGCCACGGTGCCCTCGGCGATGGTCACGCGCGGCTCGAACTCGGCGACGGCCTGGAAGTTCCGCGCGTAGTCCTCGTCGTAGCGCTCGAGCATCATGCGCAGGCTCGGCGCGCCGACCAGGATGACCTTGACGTTGTTGGGGATGGAGTAGCTGTAGCCGCGGCCGGTGAGCATCCCGATGAGGCTGCGGTCGGCGACCTGGACCTCGCCGCTGCGGATCGCCCGCATCAGCGCGTAGTAGCCGCCCGACTGGAGGAGGTCCATGGCGTTGACGACCAGGTAGCCGCCGTTGGCGCGATGGAAGGAGCCGTTCTCCAGGTTGAAGAGGTTCTCGAAGGTCGGGTTCTTCTCCCAGACCGTGGGAACGCCCTGCGAGCGGCCGTTGCCGACCAGGAGGTGGGCCCCGAACACCTGCATCGGGTCCGTCGGCATCTTGCGGCCGCCGGCTCCGAGCAAGGCGGCCAAGGGGTTGGCGTCCTCCTCGTCGTCCTCGCTGCGCTCGCCGCGGCCGAGGAAGAGCTGGTAGTTCGACGCCGCGAAGCTGATGAGCGACTGGACGTAGCGCTGGGCCTCGACGAGTTCCTTGGTGTTCCCGCCCGTCTTGGCCGCGAGCTTCTCCTGCTCGGCCATGAAGCCCTTCATCGCCTCGTTGCGCTCGTTGATGAACTGCCGCGCCTGGAGCTTCAAGGCGTCCTGGACGGTGGCCCACTTGCCCGGCGTCAGAGCGCCGGAGGCCATCAAGGCCTTGATCCCATCCGCGGGGAGGGGCTTGCCCTCGTAGGTGAAGCCCACGCCCAGCCCCGGGACGAAGATGATGCCGAACTTCTCGACGGACACGGCCTTGACCTTGGCGTCGAAGGCCTCCTGCCAGGCCGTCATACGCTTATTGAGCGCCGCCAGCTCGGGGTTCTTGGCGAGGATGAGGTCCTGCTGCTCCTTGCCGAAGGCCGCCATCGCGGCGTCCTGTTCCTCGCTCAGACGGCCGAACTGGAGCTGCAGCGCGTCCTGGATGGTGGACCACTTGGCCGGCGTCAGCGAGCCGGCGGCGACCAGCTCCTCGACCTTCGTCTGCTCGAGGATCTCGCCCTGGTAGGTGAAGACGACGCCCTGGCCGGGGACCATGGCGACGCCGAAGCCCTCGACGTCGATGGCCTTGATCTTGGCGGCGAACTGCTCCTGAAACGCGTTCACGCGCGCCTGGAGCGCTTCTTCCTCGGGAGAGGCGGCCTTCTCGGGCATGACCGCGGCCAGGAGGCCCTGACCCATGGAAGCGATCATGCGCTGGACGCCCATCGCCTCGGCCTGAGCGATCTGGGCCATGGCCTGCGCGCCCATCTCGTTGTTCTTCTCGACGGCGGCGGTGAATTTCTCGAGGAACTCGGGAGCCTTCGCCTCCAGGATGGCCATCGCCTCCTTCAGCTTCGGCGTCTCGACGCCCTCCACCAGCGGCTTGCCCTCGTAAAGGACCTGGGTGCCGTAGGAGGCGGTGCCCGTCTGATGATCGGGCTCGAACACGAACACGAGCGAGTAGCCGGCGGGCATCGCCACGGCCTTCGCCTCGGCCTGGACGGCCGCGAGAGCGGCGTCGAGCTGGGCTTTGACCTGGGCCATGATCTGCTGCTTTTGCTGGGCGACGGGGCCCTGGTTGAGAGCCTTGGGCAGCACGGTCTTGGCCTGCATGACGAACTGGCGGACGGCCTTCACGAAGACGGGGCCGCGGCCGGTGGGCAGGGACAGGAGGACCGGCCGGCCCATCTGCTCGAAGTTGGCCGCGACGACGAGGTCGCCCGGGGTCTTCATCGTGGGCGCGACCTCGGCGAGGAGGTGGCGCAGGGCGGTCTCGCGGCCCGAGCCGTCGGGCCCGGAGACGAACATGTTGTAGTTGCGGCCCATGTCGCCGTCGGCGGTGACGCCCATCTTGAGGCCGAAGCGCATGGCCTTGAGGGCGTCGTCCTGGCCGACGATCTGCTTGTCGGCGACCGTCATCTGCGAGGTCGGGAGCGGGATCTCCTTGGCGGCCGGGGACCAGCGCAGCTCGTTGAGCGGGACCTTATAGTCTCCGGGGTTGGAGGGCTTGGCCGGCTCCTGCGGGGCCGGGGCGGGCGTGCCGCGGCCGGTCAGCTTCGAGACGAGCCCGGTCCAGCTCCAGCCGCTCTGCGGGGCGGCGGCGACGGCGCCGGCGACGGCCTCGCTCGCGGTCTTGCCCAGGCCGTCGAACATGCGGCCCGAAGGAGCCGACGCGTCGACCGAGCCGCCGCGCTGGCCGAGCGCCTGCGCGAAAGTGAGCATATCCTGCTTGGCGCTGCCCTCGGGCAGGTTCTTGGCGAGCGCCAGGAGCGCCGGGGCGTCGGAGGCGGTCAAAGTCTGCGGGATCTCCACGCCGCGGGCGCGCAGGTCGTTGATGATGCCGACGATGGGGTGGCGGTCCACCGCGGGGTCGGCGGCGGCGGGAGCGGCGGCCAGCGCGGGCAGCGCGGCCGCGATCTCGTGACCGCGGACGTCGAGGGTCGCGGAGACGTTGAGGCTGGGAGCGAGCTGGGCCGGGACCATGGGCGTCAGAGAACCCAGGGCGAGGTGGTTGAGGCTCACGCGGCTCATCGCGGCGGCGCCGACGCCCGCGGTGGCGGGCGCGACGACGACGGGGCGGGCGACGTTGCCCGCGGACCAGGCGAAGCCGCCGGGCAGCAGCCCGAGAGCAAGGGCGAGAGCGACGGAGAGTGACTTGCGAGCGATGGTCTTCTCGACGGTCATGATGGTTCCCCTTGGGTGCCTCTGACGGTACGGCTTGTCGAGCATTATAAGGGATGACCGCGGAAGAGGGTTGGGGCCGTGGGGGTACTCCGGACACGGCAAGAGACCCATACGGGATTAGGACCTAGGGTGGGACTAGGCGCGCAGGACGCGCAGGGCTTCGTAGAGGACGACCGCGGCCGCCGTCGACAGATTGAGCGAGCGCGAGCCCTCGGTCATGGGCACGCGGAACAAGCGGTCCCTCAGCTTCACGCGCAGGTCCGGCGGCAGGCCGCGCGACTCGCTGCCGAACAGGAGCCACGTCCCGGGCGCGTACGGCGCCTCCCAGTGCGTCCGGGTCGCTTCCGCGCTGAAGCCGAACAGAGGCTCGTCCGGCGGCACTATATGAAGGAAGGACTCAACGGAGTCGTGCCGCTTCGGAGCCAGGCGCTCCCAGTAATCCAGGCCGGCGCGCTTGAGGCGCCGCTCGCTCAAGGAGAAGCCCAGGCGGCCCACCAGGTGCAGCTCCGCTCCCGCGGCCGCACCTGCGCGGCCGACGTTGCCCGTGTTCCACGGGATCTCGGGGTCGACGAGGACGACCTTGAGCGCGCGGTTCATAGGCTCAGAGGGACCCCAGGTAGGCCAGGAGCAGGCGGCGCTCCTCCTTGGTCAGGCTCCCCCACACCCCGTGCTCGCGGCCGGAACGCAGGACGTCCGGCAAGGTCGCGGCCGAACCGTCGTGGAAATAAGGAGCGGTCATCCACAGCGAGCGCAGCGATGGCGTGTCGAAGCGGACGCCGCGCCGCTCGCGCGCGGCGCGGCCGGTGCCCACGTCGTGGACGCGTTGGTCGGTGTAGAGCGGAGACGGATGGCACGTGATGCAGCCCGATGCGGCGTAGACCGCCTCGCCCTTGCGCACGGCGTCGGGCTCCGCGGCCGGCGGAGAGGGCGCGCGCAGGCTCGCCACGAAGACGGCGAGCGCGTCCAGGTCGGGCGAGCTGCGCGCGTACGGGTCTCCTCCCGGAGCGCGTTCCGGCCCGCCGACCAGGCCGACGCCGAAATGGACGCGCCGGATGGTGATCTCCACGTCCTGCAGTTCGTCGAGGTCTCCCGACCAGTGCAGCGGCATGGTCTCGGCGGCGCCGAACAGAGCCGGCGTGTTGCGCGCGCCGTCCGGAAAGTCGGCCCACGTGCGGCCGTCCATCCCGCCGTCGGGATGACAGGAGGCGCAGGATATCCAACGCTCCGCGCTGAGCTGGGGACGCAGGGCGGAGTGGAACACCTTCTTCCCCTTGAGGACCAGCGCGGGCAGGGGGATGCGCGTCAGAGCCGTGGACTCCTCGACCACCCACGGCGGGGCGACCAGCTCCATGCGTCCGTCCGCGGCGACGCGGACCCGGTCGGACGGACCCGCGTGGCACGAAGCGCAGGTCAACGACCCGCGCAAGTCCACCGCTTTCAGCGTACGGCGGTCGGTCGCGCCCTTGGCCGTATCGATGGGCCGGTGGAACGAGACGTCGGTGAGCGGGAGCGCGCCGCCGGACGCCGAGACGCCGGCGCGAACGACCGACAGCGTCCCATCCAGGACGTTGACCGCGTAGAGGAGGCTTCCGTCCGGGGAGAGCGCCAGCCCGCGGGGCGAGGCGCCCACGTCGATGTGCGCCAGGATGCGCCCGCTCGGCAGCTCCGCGGCCAGTACGTCGTCGGTTCCGGCGTTGGCCACGTAGAGGACGCTCCCATCGGGAGACACGACGGCGGCCGACGGCAGGTTGACCGCTCGGCGGGCCGTCGTCAGATGGAGGCGCTCGCGCGGCAGAGGCGCGCGCGACGCCAGGTCGGCCACCGTCACCACCGGGACGATGGTCGTGTCGAAGCCCCGCGGGGAGGCGTCCGCGTTGGAGAACGTCAGCGGCAGGTACGCCTTGCGGCCGTCCGGGGAGACGGCGACGTGCTGCGAGAGGTTCGCGGCCGCGGGAGCGCCCACCACGCCTTGTATGACCAGGGAACCCGCGTCCACGACGCTCAAGCGCCCGGTGAAGAAGTGCGTCGCCAGCAGGCGGTCCCGGGCGGGCGTGAGCGCCAGTCCCGCCGGATGCGGCTCCACCGCGACGCGCGCCGTGACGGAACCCGTCTCGAGATCGGCGACCGCGATGCTCGCCCGCGAGGACTCGGCGACGAACAGGCGCTTCCCGTCGATGAGCACGCCATGGGGCAGGCCGAGCCCGGAGACCCGGCGCAGCTCGCGGCGCGAGGCGACGTCCACGATGGAGACGTCTCCGGAGCCGCGGTTGGCGACGGCGAGGAGCCTGCCGTCCGCGCTGAAGCACAGCGTCCGCGGGTCGCGCCCCACCTTCAGTTCGCCGAGCGTCCGCAGAGGGCTCGCGCTCAGCAAAGTGACGGAATCGCTGTCGGGGTTGACCGCGGCGACAAGCTTGCCGTCCTCGGAGACGGCCACCGCCGAGGAAGAGAGCCCTCCCGCCGCGACCCGCGCGGCGAGCAGGAAGGCCGCGGCCGCCGCTCCGGCGCGCCTAAGGCGCATGGAGCTCCGGCCCCTGGAGGGTGAAGTGCCGCGCCCGGCCCGCGCCGTCCGGCCCCTCCCAGAAGAAGCTCGCCCACACCGTGTCGACGTGACCCGGGAGCGGGCCGTTGCGTCCGGAGGCGACGTCGATGTTGGGGAAGCGGCGCGCCAGCGCGGCCGCGTCGTACGTGAACTCGGCGGCGCCGTCCTTGACGGGGAGCACGCCCTCGTCCAGGAGATAGCCGGGCATGGCGAGCGTGTAGCGCAAGGTCCCCCCGGGCGGCGTCTTGACGCGCAGCGGGACCGGGTCCAAGCCGCGCACGAGGCGCGACACCGGGAGGTCCGTCTCCAGGCGGGGCGCCCCCCGCGCGACGACGTAGACGTCGTAGGAGCCGCGGCGCGCGCCCAGCACGCCGCCGGCGGGATAGGGCGGCG
>CAZTZW010000127.1:0-7314 GCA_964618085.1 uncultured Elusimicrobia bacterium | reverse complement strand
CCTCGTTCGATGATGAGGCCGAAATCCCTTTGTAGGTGGCATCATTTGGCCGCACGCTGACGGAGCCGCAAGGCTGGCCGTTATCCTGGAAACTGGTTGCGGTCGAAGACCACGCCGTCTCCATATTCCGATTGAGATCGACTCCTTTGAGATGCGCTTCATCAAAGGTATCCGCCCAGCTATTCTCGAGAGTGGTTCCCACATCCTTAAGATTCTTGCGGCGGACGCGACCATGAGTAAGCGATTCATTGGTCGAATAGGTCGTGAGATCGGAAGAATCCAATTCGTAGACCTGATCGAAGTGCTCCTCCGTGAGAAGTCGCCCATCGACGTTCAGCGTCGGGACAATAAAAATCTCCGCATTCTCGAGGAGAAAGCGCGTCTTGGAATTGGCGGGGGCATTGTTGTAATCGCTCACCAGAACGGTGGCATACCGCACGGCTGTCTCCATCGGCGTCCATTCCCGCGCATGCGTTCCGGCGATGAGGACGATCTGCGGTTTTCGAATGCTTGGCTGCGAACGCCGCATGTTGCCCGCTGTGGAGATTCGATAGATGCGAATGTCCTGGCCAAGAACAGAGGTCGTCTGAACAGGAACAGTACCGGAGTTGGGCGTTATGCGTTGGACAAGCCCAGAATCAAGCGAATCGAGAACGCCCATGGCCGTGCTGTACGTGCGGAATCCTGTTGATAACGGATCGATGGAAGGTTGCGGCGGGTCAAAGCCCAGATTGATCTCCGTTTCAGGATCGGCGCCGCTCGCGACGAGAGTTTTCAGCGCAGCCGCAGCTGCGGAAGACGCGCTCCACGCGACCAGGAAGCCGGCGATGAGCGCGGATGCTCGCGATCGAAGCATCATTTTTTTCGCGCGTCCGAGGCCTCGATGTTGCGCAAATAGATTCGGGCGGCCTCGCCGATTCTGCCTTTGGGGAATTTGACGAGCATGTCGCCGAGCGTGGCCTTGATCCTCGGGTCATGCAATCCGCGCTGATAAATAGAGCGAATATCGCTTAGCCCCCGAGATATTAGGCGCTGCTCATCCTCGGTTTCACCGGGGACCTTGTATATACGCTGAAGAACTACTTCGAGCCGGCAGGGATCATCACATTCCCTGTATAGAAGTCGATGCGCTCCGAGGAGCTCTACCTTATCGGTCGACTTGTCGAACCAGATCGCGTCGGCCAAGCGATCGATGCGTGCTTGCTTGTCGAGCGCTTCCAACTTCTTCGCCCAGCGCGAGGCCCCCAATTCGGCGCGGATGTTGTTGCCTGCCTGCCAAGAGGCCCCCTTGAAATCGTAGGCGAAACGCCTTCCTCCATCGATATCCGAATAGCGGATTTTGGGAGTGAGCTTCTCGAGCTTTTCAAGGACAGGCAAAGCTCTCTCATCGGGGTATTGTTCCAGGATCTTCACCAACTGCAAGAGCCGCGCCTCATCGCGCGCTGTTCCCGGCCGCAACGAGCCCAGCTTATCGAGGATTGGCTTAATGATGTCGCCCTTTGCCTTCGCGACATCCATTCTGGCTTTGAGCGCGCGAATGTGCTCCGGGTCGAGGCGATACTCGCCCTTTGGCTTTTCTTGTGGCGCCGGCAACACGCCAAGCGCGCCCTCAACATCTGTTGAGAGAGAGGCTTGCGATTGCTCAGCGGCGGAACTCCCAACGGGGGGCAGCATGAGCACAAAGGACAGAATTAAAAACACATTCATTATTGATCCGTGAGCTGCTGAAAGAATTTGCTTGCCAACATGCCTAAATCATATCGCACCAGTCGGAGAATTCCTTCTGTCTTCCGACATAGAAGTATAATGCCGAATGTCAAAAAATAGTCATGAAAGCCAACGGCCCCAGCCCCGGCTTGCGCAACGCTCCGACGAGAGAAACCCCTTAGATTAAAATCGAGTAAAGGGTCCCCTAGGTCTTGACGATTTAGCGCCGTCTTCAGACCAGCTTGAACGGCTCTCGAAGCACGAGTTTGTAGCCGCAGCCTTTGACGTTCACTAACCGCGAGGACCACTCGAAGGTGAGCGCTTTGCGAAGCGCAGACACGGTGGACGCGAGCGTATGTTCCCAGTTCCCGTGCGGCGAGCCCCAGACGGCGCGCCAGATCCTCTCGCCACCGTGCAGGACGTCGGGGTGACGCAGGAAGAATTCGAGCAGGGCCAACTCCTTCGGGGGCAAATGGACTCGCCTCCCCGCGACAAAGAGATCGGCGTTCGCCGCGTCGAATCGAAGGTCGGCGACTTCGTAAACCCTAGTCGTATGCGGTCGCAATCGAGAATGGGCGCCGCGGAGGATGAGCGCGCGCATGTGGCGCAGAAAGACATCGACGGCGCGGTGATTGCCGGGATCGATCTCGCCCTTCTCCAGGAAATAGTCCGCGCCGGCCCACAAGGCTTTTGCCTCATCTTCGGCCGAGTCCTTCAGGCCCGACATCATGACGACCGGGATGGACGCGGTCGCGGGCTCATCACGGAGGGACTGCACCACTTCGAGCCCGGATTCCCCGCGAAGGCACCAATCCATGAAGATCAGCTCGGGCTTGCGAACGCGGGCGATCGCCAAGCCCTCGTTCCCATCGCCAGCCTGCTCCATCTCGAAGCCGTGGGTGCCGAGAAACCGGCAGAGAAATTGCCGATATCCCGGCTGATCGTCCACGACAAGAATACGGCTCATTGGAAGGAGTATAACTTCGGCTTCCAAGGGGCGCAAGGTTGAGTACGGCCGATCGTCCATCCCCTCAAAGCCCGCCGTAGCGGCCCCGCTTAATTCGAGATGACGGCCGCTCTTAGGCGCAGCAGAGCGAGCCCTCCGCAGGGCCGGAACGGCCCTCCAAGGCCCGTTCACGGGCCGGCAAACGCCGGGCTCCTGCCAGACCAAAATTGCCACGCACCCGCGCTGGCATAAATATTGACCCGAGAATCAGGGATGCCCATGTGCGGAATTGGGCCGCTCGCCCGATAGGTAAATGGCGGCTTCTTTTCCAACATCGGCTCCAACGCCTCGTCTACCGCGTTGGCTGACTCGGGATAAGCCGCCGCCGGTGGTACATGATCAAAAAATACTGATGAATCCGCCGCTTCTCGTCCCCCTCAATCGTGCCCTGCGGGCCCGCTTGTTTCCCGACCCCTCACCCCCAACCAACTGATTTGGGTGTGAGGGGTCGGGAAACCGGGGGACGAGAAGCGGTGGGAATGGGAAGAGGAATTGGAGAGGAGGAAAAGACAAAGAATGAGACTGCAAGAAAGGGATTATCGGATTCTGGAGGCACTGGAGAAGTGGGGTGCATTGGGTCTGGGACAGATTGATGGAGCGTACTTCAGGAACACGGAGGACATGGACGAGCGGATGCGGCTGATGTTCAACGAGATCGACCGGCGGGACTACTGGCAGGGCGCTTACAAGCGCATGGACATGCTGCGCAAGGCCGGCCTGGTCAGGCTGGAGCGCTACCTGAACCATCATCAGGTCTACTTGATAACAGGCGAGGGGCATCGCCTTCTGGCGGGCCTGGGACGCTCGGCGTTGCGCGGCATCCGGCCGACCTTGCCGGAATATTTCGTCGAGCATGAGCTCGCGGTGGCCGCAGTCGGACTGCTCCTCGAGGAACGGCTGGGGCGCAAGGTCCTGAGCAATCGCCAGCTCTACGCGGTGAATTACCGCAAGCGCCGGCGCGGAGAACCCGCTCCCTTTTACCCCGATATCTGGGTCGCGGCGCAGCCGCCTTGTGTCGTCGAGATCGAGCTGAACCTCAAAAGCCCTCGCCGCTACGAGGCTCTTTTCGACCAGTACCGCAGCCGGTTGCCCCACGGAACGCGCGTCCTGTACTTGACCGCCAGCGCGCTCAAAGACGCGCTCCTTGAGAAAGGCCGCGAGCAGCGCCTGCCCACCCTCTATGCCGCCACGCTGGAGGAATTCCGGGCGGCGCGCGAGCGCTGCGCATTCGAGTGCACGGTCAGGGCCAGGTCGTTTCAATTCGCCGAGCTGGAGGTTCCCGCGCAGGCGCCGGAAGCCGCCGCGGCAAGATCGGAAGCCGTGTGAGTCGAATCGGGGGGATCGAGCTGCCCCTCGAAAAAGCCGGGCGGCAAGCCGCCCGCAAGGAGGGCGTTGCAGAGAGAGACGACAAGCGCGACCAAGGGCGACGGGGACGAGCCGCAAGCGCCGACGCGACGGAAACTGCGTCCGGACTGCCGCTTGATGGACCCGGAGGAGATGACGCCCGAGGAGCGATGGGACGAGATAGCCGGGCTGTTGAGCATCATGGCGCTGCCGAGAACGGCGGCCAAGGAGGTGAACACGACGTATTTTGACGCTCAAAACGCATCCGCGTTTTGATGGAGTCTGAGGGACGCAACAAGCCGGGGCCCTGCGGCGTAAGATTAAGAGCCGCAGGGCCCCGGGACGGGCCAGGAGACCGAATGAAGACCGATAAGAAGCCGGTGAAGTGGTGCGCCATCTACACGCGCAAGTCCACGGACGAGAACCTGCGCGGCGAGTTCACGTCCCTGGACGCCCAGCGCGATTATTGCCGGAAGTACGTCGAGGCGCGCGAAGGCGAGGGCTGGCGCGTCTATCCCGTCGAATACACCGACGCGGGCTTCACGGGCGGGAACATGGACCGCCCCGCGCTCAAGCGCCTGCTGGCCGACGTGCGCACTGGCAAGATCCAGGGCGTCGTCGCCTACAAGTTCGACCGCCTGACCAGGAACACCCTCGATTTCTTGCAGCTGCTGGAGGTCTTCGACCGCCACGGCGTGACGTTCACGGCGGTCACGCAGCCCATCGATACCGGCTCCTCGATGGGGCGGCTCATGCGCTCGATCCTCATGGACTTCGCCCAGTTCGAGCGCGAGCTCATCAGCGAGCGAACCCGCGACAAGCGCGCGGCGATGGCGGCGAAAGGCATGTGGCCGGGCGGCCACCCACCGCTCGGCTACGACGCCGACCCCAAGACCAAGCGGCTCAAGGTCAACGCGGAGGAAGCCAAGCAGGTCCGCTCGCTCTACGAGATTTATCTCCAAGCCAAGTCGCTGAGCAAGGCGGCCAAGCTCGCCAACGAGCAGGGACTGCGCATGAAGCGCTTCCAGACCAAGGCCGGGCCGGTGCGCGGCGGCAAGCGTTGGAACAAGGTGAACCTCGATTACGTCCTGCGCAACCCGGTCTACCTCGGCAAAATCCGCCACAAGGACCAGGAGTTCGACGGCCAGCACGAGGCCATCTTGGACGCTAAGGTCTACGAGCGCGCCCTGCGCCAGATGACGGCCAACGGCGAGCGGCGCAAGTCCACGAACCAGGACAAGCACAACTTCCTGCTGCGCGGGCTCGTGCGCTGCGCGGCCTGCGGCAGCCTCATGACGCCCAACTTCGCGTACTCGAAGGGCCGCAAGTATTTCTACTACAAGTGCGTCTCGGTCAATCAGCTCGACAAGACGGCTTGCCCGACCAGGAGCGCGCCCGCGCGCGAGCTGGAGCGCTGGGTCATCGACCGGCTGGGCTATCTCGGCCGCGAGAAGGACGTGGTGTCCGGGATCGTGGAGCGCGCGCGGCGCTCCAGCAACTCGGAGTTGCCCGCCAAGAAGAAGCAGCGTGTCCAGCTCATCGCGCGCATCGGGCGGATGGAAGCCGAGGTAAGCAACATCACCGGCATCCTGGCGGCGGCGGGCCAGGCCTCGCCGCAGTACCGCGCCTTCATGGACAAGCTGGGCCAGGTCCAGGGCGAGCGCGAGGCGCTGGAAAAGCAGGTGCAGCAGCTCGACATGGAAATCCTAGAGCTTGAGACCCGGCAAGTGGACGCCGAGCTACTGCGGCGCAACCTCGCGGACTTCGCGGGCAACTTCTCCAAGCTCACGCCTGAGCAGCAGAAGCGCTTCGCCGGGCTGCTCGTGTCGGAAGTCCTCTACGACGCGCAGGCGTCCAAAATGAAACTGACCCTGCGGCCTCTCCCGGACCTGGGATTCCAGGTGGAAGGCGACAAGGTCAGTTTTGATGTGAGTCTGAATTGGCTGCGGGACTAGGATTCGAACCTAGAAAGGCAGATTCAGAGTCTGCTGTGATACCGTTTCACCATCCCGCAATACGTCCATATTTTAACAGATTTCGGACCGCGAGCAAGGGCGCAAGATCGGCTGGGGGCCGGGATCGTCGTCTGAGATTGCCCCATACGGCCTACCCCAGGCGGAGGTCCACTGCCGGGCGGGACGGGGATTGCGCGGCGGCGGGCGGAAGAGGCATCCTGCGGCCATGGACTACTCGGCTTCCGACCTGATCGAGGGCGAGCGCGTGGTGTTCACCGCGCGGCCCCACCGCGTCGTGCTCCTCCTCCCCGCTCTCGGCGCCGCCGCGGCGCTCGCGTTGGCCGCTCTCGTCTGGCTGGACGGCACGCTCGGCTCCGCCGCCTCCCTCTTCGCCGTGCCCGCCGTCGCGGCGGTGCCGTCGTGGCTGCGCTGGCGCTCGACGAAGTACGTCGTGACCAACAAGCGGCTGTGCGTGCGCACGGGCGTCCTGCGCGTGACCACGCTCGAGACGGTGCTCAACAAGGTGGGCACCATCGGCGTGGAGCAGGGGCTCGGGGGCCGGGCCTTGGGCTACGGCACCGTCATCATCAAGGGGCTAGGCGGCGGCGTCGAAGCGCTGCCGCGCATCGCCGACCCGTACCGCCTGCGCCGCATGGTGCACGTGGCGCTGGCGAGCTGACTTCCAGCCCTCCCAGAGCAGCCAGCCCGTCCACACCGCCAGCAGCGGCATCCCCAGCGGGTGGAACGCCCACGACTCCGCCCAGCGGCCGCTCATCGCCGCGACGACGGCGCGCCCCATGCCGCAGCCCGGACAGGCGTGCCCGGTCACGGCCCGGAACGGGCAGAAACCCGGGCCGTCGCCCGACCCCGCCGCGGCCTGCGCGGCGCACAGGCCCCAGGCGACGGCGGCGACGACGGAGAACGGGACGGGCTTAGACCGCCAGCTTGTTGAGCTCATACTGGTAGACCGCGTCGGCGATGATGGTCAGGCCGAAGATGGACAGGACGAGGCCGTAGACGGGAAGGTTCGGGTTCGCGTCGTGGCCCTGGGCCTTGAGCCAGCCGTAGAGCTCGGCGCCCATCTTGTACTCGTAGTAGATGTGGAAGAGGCCGCACGTGACGATGGAGAGGAGCAGCCACGGCACGAACTTGAACTCCTCGCGGCCCAGGAGCGCGTTCATCGCCAGGAACTGACGGTAGTTCCAGTAGATGTTGTAGAGGCCGCAGGTGACGATGGAGAGGATGATGCCGACGGCGATCTCGATGCGGTGGTCCGAGGCGAGGGGTTTGTCCATGGACGGA
>CAZTZW010000126.1:0-7352 GCA_964618085.1 uncultured Elusimicrobia bacterium | reverse complement strand
GGCGCGCGCGCAGGGGGAAGATGTGGCCGGGGCGCATCAGGTCGGAGGCGTGGGCCTTGGGGTCGATGAGGGTCTTGATGGTGATGGCCCGGTCGTGCGCCGAGATGCCCGTGGTCGTCCCGGCCTTGGCGTCCACCGACATCGCGAAGGCGGTGTCGCGTCCGGCTCCGGGCTCGACGCCGGAGCCGTCGAGCATCGGGCTCAGGCGCAGGGCGTCCAGGCGCTCGCCGGGCAGGGGCACGCAGATCAGGCCGCGCGCGTGGGTGGCCATGAAGTTGACGGCGGCGACGCCGCATTTCTCGGCGGCGATGACGATGTCGCCCTCATTCTCCCGGTCCGGGTCGTCGACGACGACGATCATGCGGCCCTTGCGGATGTCGGCGATGGCCGACTCGATGCTGTCGAAACGGGGCTTCATCGCAGGCTCCTGAGGGCCTCGCGCGCGTAGCGCGCCAGGGGGTCGGCCTCGAGGTTCACGCGGTCGCCCTTCTTCAAGCGGCCGAGCGTGGTCTTCTCGAGGGTGTGGGGGACGAGCATGATCTCGAAGAAACGGGAGGTGAGGTTGGTGACGGTCAAAGACACGCCGTCCACGGCCACGGAGCCTTTGATCGTGATCAATCCGTTGAGCGTCGGATGAGTGGCGATGCGGAAGCGTCGGAAACCGGCGCTCCAGGGGGCGATGTCCAAGACGTCCGTGCACGCGTCGACATGTCCGGCGACGAAGTGGCCGGATACTTCGTCGCCGATCCTCAAAGAGGGCTCCACGTTGACGGTCTTCGCCGTGCGAAGGTTCGTCCGGGCCCACGTATCCGGACCGACGTCGAAAGAATGCACGTCGTTCTTCGTTTTCGTCACAGTCAGGCAGACGCCGTTCACCGCGATGGACGCGCCGAGCTTCGGGCGACCCAGCTTCGCCTTCACTTCAAGGCCGCCGTTGGTCCGTTTGACCACCGTTCCCAGATGGTCGATGATGCCGGCGAACATCAGAGCGTGCCTCTGAACAAGAAATCGTCCCCGACCTTGCGCAGGCTCAGGTCCAAGGGCTTCATGTTCGGGTCCGAGGCGCCGGAGAGCAGCTTCGGGGCGATGAACACCCGGCACTCGTCCACGAGCCCCGCCTTCAGGAAGGAGGCGTGGACCTTCGGGCCGCCCTCCAGCAGCAAGGTCCCCACGCCGCGCGCGGCGAGGTCCTTCAGCATGGGCTTGATGGAGGTGTACACCAGGGCGGGATACGCCTTGCGGCGCTTGGGGAGCGGCTTGCGGCCCTTGAGGATGACGCGGACGGGGTCCTTGCCGGCGCCGTGCGCGGTCAGGCGCGGGTCGTCGGCGCGCAAGGTGCCGGCGCCGACCAGGACGGCGTCGCACTCGGCGCGCCAGTCGTGGACGAGCTTGCGGGCCTTGGGGCCGGTCACCCAGCGCGAACGCCCGTTCGCGGCGGCGGCCTTGCCGTCGAGCGAGAGCGCGGTCTTCAGGATGACCCAGGGGCGGCGGCGCGTCATGCGGGAGATGAAGCCGCGGTTGAGCGTCTCGGCCTCAGGCATGGGGATGACGTCCACCTTCACGCCGGCCTTGCGCAGCAGGGCCACGCCCTTGCCGCGCACCTTCGGGTTGGGGTCGAGGGAGCCGCAGACGACGCGGCGGACGCCGGCCTTCACCAAGGTCTCGGCGCAGGAGGGGTTGCGCTTGCCGGGGAAGGTCACGCACGGCTCCATCGTCACGTAGGCGACCCCGCCCTTCGCGCCCTTCAAGGCCTGCGGCTCGGCGTGCGGGCCGCCGCGGTGGACGCCGGCGGTGACCTTCTTGCCGACGATGACGCAGGCGACGCGCGGGTTCGGCGAGCAGGAGGACGGCGGCACGCGCTCGGCCAGCGCGAAGGCCTTCTTCAGCCAGGCGCGGTCGTTCACGGGCGGACCACCGCCTTGGGGATGGAGCGCTCGGCGTTCGCCGCGAAGAAGCGCGGGATGTCCTCGAGCCTCAACTCGCCCTTGATGAGCAGGCCGGTCTTGACCTTCCCGGCGGCCAGCAGGCGCACGGCCTCGTGGAAGTGGCGGGGGTTGTGGTGGAACACGCCGTGCAGCGAGATCTGCTTGTAGTGGAGGCGGTGCACGTCGAAGGGTATCATCGTCCCGGCCGCGCAGCCGCCGAACAGGCACACTCGTCCGCCGTCGCGCACCAGCGCGACGGCGCGCTGGTAGGTCTCGGCCTTGCCGACGGCCTCGAAGACGTGGTCGGGCCCGCGGCCCTCGGCCCAGGCGAGCACGGCCTCGTCGGCCGTCGCGTCGTTCGTGGAGAACGTCGCTTCCGCTCCGGCCTCCACCGTCGCTTCCAGGCCTTCCTTGCCCCGGCCCAGCACGGCCACGCGCGCGCCGCGGGCGCGGAGCGCGTGGATCAAGAACAGGCACATCGGGCCCGCGCCGACGACGAGGCACAGCTCGCCCTCGCGCACGGCGTGGACCTCGGCGGCGTGGATGGCGCAGGAGAAGGGCTCGGCGAGCGCGCCGACCTCGAAGGGCGTCGCGGCGTCGAGGCGGTGGAGGTTGTGGCGGACGATGTGGGCGGGGACCCGGTCGTACTCGGCGTAGGCGCCGTTGTGGAGCTTGAGCGCGCGGCACAGGTGGTTCTGGCCGGAGCGGCACCAGAAGCAGTCGTCCATGGGCGCGGAGTTGGCGACGACGACGCGGTCGCCCTCCTTCACGCTGGCGACGCCCGCGCCGACCGCGGAAACGGTTCCGGCCAGCTCGTGGCCGAAGGGGGAGGGGTAGTCGCCGAGCAGGACGCGGTGCCCCTGGCGGTAGGCCTTGAAGTCGGTGCCGCAGGTCAGGGCCGCGCCGGTCTTCACGACGACCTCGCCGGCTCCGGGCGCGGGGATGGGGAGCTCCTCGAGGCGGATGTCGCGCGGGCCGTGGTAGATGACGGCCTTCATGCTCTTCACGCGGGCACCAGGATGCTCTTGAGTGTCTTGCGCTGCTTGACCGCGTCGACCGCGGCCTTGAAGCCGGTGAGCGGGAAGGTCAGCGGCGCTTCCGGGACGAAGCGGCGGGAGACGATGAGGTCGAAGGCGGACTTGAGGTCCGAGAGGCACGGCGAATAAGAGGAATTGACCGTGAGCTCGCGGTGGTAGACCTGGTTGAGGTCCAGGGGGAGGACGGGGTCCGGGTGGAACGACGCGAAGACGTTGATGGTCCCGCCGTCGCGCAGGTTCCCCATGAGGTCGTTGACGAGCTTGGGCGTGCCCGCCGTGAAGACGATGGCGTCGAGCTCCTTCTCCAGGTGCGCGGTCCCCCAGCGCTCGAAGTCCCGGCCGCGCTTCACGTCGAGGTCGAGGCCGAAGGCCTCGGCGCCGAGCACCTTCAGCATCTGGCCCGTCATCTGGCCGACGGCGCCCAGGCCGACGACGCCCACGCGGTCGCCCTTTTCCACATTCAAGCGGCGCAGGTTGCGCAGGACGCAGGCCAGCGGCTCCATCTGCGAGGCGGTGAGCGCGTCGACGCCCGCGGGGACCTTGAAGGCGGCGTGCTTCGCGTGGAGCGCGGGGATGCGGACGTACTCGGCGAACCCGCCGGGGTCGATGTTGGTCGCCTTGAACTGGCGGCACATGCTCTCCTGGCCCTTGGCGCAGAAGCGGCACTTGAGGCACGGCACGTGGTGGGAGACGACGACGCGCTCGCCGAGGGCGAAGGGGGCGCCGTCTCCGGCCTTCTCGACGATGCCGCACAGCTCGTGGCCGAGGATGGCCCCCGCCGCGCGGGTGTCGAGCTTCATGACGTCGGTGCCGCACAAGCCGCACGCCTCCGTGCGCAGGAGGAGTTCGCCGGGTCCGATCGCGGGGATCGGGACCTCGGCCAGGGCGGCGGCGCCGTCACGGGCCAGGATGGCCTTCATAAAGAGCGGGTGTGCGCGTCTATGATAGGATATCGGCCGCTCGTGCGACAATCATTCGCGCTCGTCCTGCTCCTGCTCGCTTCCGGCGCCGCGGCGTCCTCCGTCACCCCGGAGATGGACGCCATCATGCTGGAAGGCATCGACGCCGTCTACCGGATGGATTTCGACGCCGCCCAGCGGGCCGCGGACAAGGGCATCGCCCTCCAGCCCGACTATCCCTACGCCTACCTGGGCGCCGCGGGCACCGAGCTGGTCCGCTTCATGTACGAGCTGGAGGCCTCCGACCCCTCCAAGGCCGTGATCTTCGAGGCCAAGGTGGAGAAGGCCGCCGCCGTGGCCGAGGCCTGGCTCAAGAAGCACCCCGGCGACGCCGACGCGCTGCTGGTCCTGGGCTCGGCGCACGGCATCTGCAGCCGCCTGGCGATGGTGCGGCGCGACTGGCTCGCCGCGTTCACCTACGGCCGCAAGGCCATGCGCTCCGTGCGCGCCGCCATCAAGGCGGACCCCCAGCTGTGGGACGCCTACCTCGGCACGGGCATGTTCGACTACTACGTGGACACCATCCCGCGCTTCGCCGGCTGGCTGGCCAAGATCATGCTGGGCGGCGACCGCACCCGGGGCCTGGAGCAGGTCCGGCTCACCGCCGAGAAGGGGCGCTACGCCAAGACCGCGGCCCAGCTCATCCTCGTCGAGGTGTACGCCGAGGACGACTTCGGCGGGCGCAACCCGCCGGAGGCCGTCCGCCTCATGAACGGCATCCGCGCGAAGTACCCCGACAGCCCGATGATCCACTCGGCGCACATCGTGGCGCTGTACGAGGACGCCCGCTATCCCGAGGCCGTCAAGGAGTCCGAGGAGTTCATCCGCCGCGTGGCCGCCGGGAAGTACCCCGCGACGAACAAGCCCAAGGGGCACGCCTTGCTCGGCACCGTGCTGTGGGGCGCGGGCGAGAAAGAGAAGGCCCTCGCCGAGTTCGTCGCCGGCGCCGAGCCCCTGCCCGGCGTGCTCCGCACGCGCTGGGCGGTGTGGAGCCGCGTGCGCGCGGGACAGCTCCAGGACGTCCTCGGCCGGCGCGCCGAGGCGGTGAAGTCCTATCAGGCGGTGCTGGCGGAGCGCAAGCTCTGGGACTTCCGGGCGCACGTGAAGCGCTGTCTGTCCAAGCCTTGTCCCGACCTCAAGCCCGGACACTTCTCTCCTTCTTATTGAGCGCGGACAGCATTTTTCCGTCGTGGCGCTGATATAATCTTTCCGTGGCCTCCAAAGAACATCACCCGAAGTCCTGGTCCGTCGACGACTCCTCCAAGCTCTACAACCTGGACGGCTGGGGCCTGAAGTACTTCGGCGTCAACGCCAAGGGCAACGTCACCATGCAGCCCAAGCGCGAGCCCGAGGGCGCCATCGACGTCATGGACGTCATCGAAGACGTCGCCTCCCGCGGCATCAAGATGCCCGTGCTCATCCGCTTCCAGGACATCCTGCGCCGCCGCGTCACCCTCATCAACGAGGCGTTCGCGGAGACCATCAAGGAGTACGGCTACGCGGGGACCTACCGCGGCGTGTACCCCATCAAGGTCAACCAGCTGCGCGAGGTCGTCGAGGAGATCGCCGCCGCGGGCCGCCCCTACGGCTACGGTCTCGAGGCCGGCTCCAAGGGCGAGCTGCTCGCCGTGCTCGCGATGAACCCCGGCGACGCGCTCACCGTGGTCAACGGCTACAAGGACGAGTCGATGATGCGCCTGGCCTGCCTGGGCCTGAAGCTCGGCCGCCAGGTCGTGGTCGTCATCGAGAAGCTCTCGGAGCTGGACCTCCTCCTCAAAGCCGCGCAGGACGCCGGGGTCAAGCCGCTCATCGGCATCCGCGCCAAGCTGCAGACGCAGGGCTCGGGCAAGTGGAAGTCCTCCACCGGCCACTTCGCCAAGTTCGGCCTCACCACGCCCGAGATCCTGGGCCTCGTCGAGCGCCTGAAGGCCGAGGGCCTCACCGACCGCCTGAAGCTCGTCCATTTCCACATCGGCTCCCAGGTCTGCGACATCCGCACGCTCAAGGACGCCGTCAAGGAAGGCGCGCGCTACTACGCGAAGCTGCGCAAGATGGGCCTCGGCGTCGAGTACCTCGACTGCGGCGGCGGCCTGGGCGTGGACTACGACGGCACGCACACGGCCGTCGAGTCCTCCATGAACTACAACCTCAAGGAGTACGTCCGCGACGTCGTGTACTCCATCCAAGAGGTCTGCAAGCAGGAGAAGGTCCCCGAGCCCAACATCGTCACCGAGTCCGGCCGCTCGATGGTGGCGCACCACGCCTTGCTCGTCGCCAACGTGTTCGGCTCCATCGAGACCGGCTCCTCGCCCGTCGACATGAAGGAGACGCCCGACGAGCACCAGGTCGTGCGCGAGCTGCGCGACTCCATCAAGTCGCTCACGCCCAAGAACCTCGCGGAGAGCTTCCACGACGGCCAGCAGCACCTGGAGGAGGCGCTCACCCTCTTCAAGCTCGGCTACCTCGGCCTCGAGGACAAGGCCAAGGTCGAGCACCTGTACTGGAAGCTGTGCCTCGAGATCGCCAAGCTCCTCCCGAAGGCTAAGTTCGTCTCCGAGGACCTGCTCGAGATGCAGAAGGCCCTCAACGACCAGTACCTCTGCAACTTCTCCTTGTTCCAGTCCTTGCCCGACTCCTGGGCCATCGGCCAGCTCTTCCCCATCATGCCGCTGCACCGCCTCAACGAGGAGCCCGCCCGCCGCTCCAACCTGGTCGACATCACCTGCGACTCCGACGGCAAGATCTCCACCTTCGCCACGCACCGCATGGCCGGCGGCACCTTGCCCGTGCACGCCCTCGACGGGAACCCCTACTACCTCGGCTTCTTCCTGATGGGCGCCTACCAGGCGACCATGGGCGACATCCACAACCTCTTCGGCCGCGTCAACGAGGTCCACGTCTTCAAGGACGAGGACGAGCCCAAGGGCTACTACATCGAGGAGACCATCTCCGGCCAGACCATCCGCGACGTGCTCTCCGACATCCAGTACTCGGACTTCGAGCTCGTGAAGATGATCAAGGACGCCGCCGACGCCCAGGTGAAGGCCGGCGCCATCAAGCCCCGCGAGGCCGCCGACCTGGTGGACCGCTACGAGCAGGTGCTCTCCGAGTACACCTACGTCGACCACCTGCCCGAGCCGCAGAAGGCGCCGAACGGCAGCGGCGCCGCCAAGCCCGTCGAGACCGTCGTCAAATGAAGGCGGCCGCGCTCGCGGCCCTGCTCGCGTGCCCCGCCGGTCCGGGTTCCCGTACGCCCCGCCTCGCCGTCGCTCCCGACGCGCTGTACCTGTCCTGGCAGGGGCCCGGCTCGGTGCGCGTGTCCCGCTTCGACGGCAAGTCCTGGTCGAAGCCCCGTACCGTCGTCGAGAGCCGGGACCTTTTCATCAACTGGGCCGATTTCCCGGCGCTCGCCGCGTGGGAGGGGGGCGTCT
>CAZTZW010000125.1:0-7380 GCA_964618085.1 uncultured Elusimicrobia bacterium | reverse complement strand
CGGCCGCCTGGCCAAGGTCATGACCCAGAACGAGTGGCGCGGCAAGCCCGACGCGCTCGAGAGCGTCTTCGCGGCGACCGTGACGCGCACCGACGGGGTCGGCGAGATACGGCTGGACTGACCATGGAGACCATCAAGGCCGTCTTCGACTACACGCTCAAGGAGCACCTGCGCCACAAGGTGTGGCTCTCGGCCGCGCTGTTCAGCCTGGTCCTGCTCGCGGGCGGCCTCGTGGCTTCCGCCCTCGGCCAGGAGGAGCGCGCGCGCCTCATGCTCGACCTGGGCCTGGCCGCCAACGAGGCGCTGGCCCTGCTGTCCGCGGTGTTCCTCACCGTCCACCTGGTCCTCCAGGAGATCGAGTCGCGGGCCATCTTCCTCATCCTGACCCACCCCGTCCGGCGCTGGCACTACCTGCTCGGCCGCTTCCTGGGCACCGTCGCGGCCGTGGGCCTGGGCCTGCTCGGCATGGGGGCCGCGCACTGGCTCGCGCTCCAGCTCTTCGGCGGCGCGCCGCTCGTCCCCTATCTCGCCGTGCTCGGCCTCTCCCTGGCGAAGGTCGCGGTGATGTCGGCCCTGGCCCTGCTGCTCTCGCTCGCCCTGACCTCGGAAGCCGCGGCCATGGCCTTCGCCGGCTTCTTCTACGTGCTCGGTCACTTCGGCCCGGAGCTGCGCTTCCTCGCGGAGAAGTCGAGCTCGGTGCTCGCCAAGAGCGCGATGATCGCGTTCTCCCACGCCGCGCCCGACTTCTCGCGCCTGACGCCGCGCGAGCTCTGGCACGGCGGCCTGCCGGACCCCGCGTGGTTCGCCCTGGCCGCGCTGTACGCCCTGGCCTACGCGACCGCCTGCCTCGCGCTGGCGACGCAGGTCTTCGAGCAGAAGGAGTTCTAGCCGTGCGCTCCCGGGCGTGGCTCGTCGCGGTCGCCGCCCTCGCGCTCTCCGCGGCGCTCTCGCGGGCGATGGAGGCGAGGCTCCCCTGGCGCGGCCCGTCGCTCTCCGAGCTCGAGCCGACCCCCTTCACCTTCCGCGATTCGATGCTCGCCGCCTCCGGCCTGCGCGCCGCCGCGGCCGACCTGGCCTGGGTGCAGCTCCTCCAGTACATGGCGGGCAACCTGCCCGAGCTCGCCGACCGCCCGGGCCGCCGTCACGACCGCGTCCTCGAGCTCTCGCGCCGCATCATCCGCCTGGACCCCTCCTTCCACCGCGCCGCGCTCTACGGAGCCAGCGTGCTGGGCTGGTTCGAGGAGGTGGACCGTCCCGACGAGGCCCTCGCGCTGCTGGAGGAAGGCATCCGCCGCTCCCCCGAGGAGCCGTTGTACAAGCTCTACCTCGCCGCGCTCGCCTTCAAGCGCAAGGGCGACGACGGCCGCATGACGGCGCTGCTCGAGGCCTCCTTCGACGACCCGCGCACGCCCACAACCATGCGCGCCATCCTGGCCAACCTTTACGCGCGGCGCGGCGAGGACGACAAGGCCGCGCTGACGTGGCGGCGCATCCTCGACAACCCGGTCGACGCCGAAGAGCACCCGCGCGCGCGTCAGAAGCTCGCGCAGCTGCGCGCTAGTGGAAGGACACGTCGTGGCCGGTGAGCTTCCCTTCGCGGTAGACGAACTTGGCGCTGAAGAAGCGCGGGCCGTCGAGCCAGGGCAGGAACAGCCGGTCGCCCTCCCACAGATTGAGTTCGGGCACCTTCGCGTCGGCGACCCATTCGAGCGTCCCCTCGGGGCAGTCGCCGGGTTCGCCCGTGAAGCTCGTGGCGGTGTAGACGAACACGATCCAGTCCTCGCCCTTGGCGAAGGCCGGGAAGGTCAGCACCCCGCGCAGGCACGGGTCGGAGAGCTCCAGGCCCGCTTCCTCGCGGACCTCGCGCACCACGCACTCGTCGGGGGACTCCCCCGCCTCGAGCTTCCCGCCCAGGCCGTTCCACTTCCCTTTATGGACGTCGCCGGGCTTCTTGTTGCGGTGCAGCATGAGGGTGCGCCCGCCCGAACGCACGTAGCAGAGGGTCGCCAGAACCGCCATTCTGTGATGATACCATGAAGCGTCTAGCCGCCGGTCTGGCCGTCGCCGCCGCGCTGGCGTCGCTGTGGGCCCTGACCCGCCCTCGCCCCGAGACCGCCGCGCCGCCGGCGCCCGTCCCCGCGCCGCCTCCGCTCCCGCCGCCCCCCGCTCCCGCGGCCGTCGAGTCTCCGCGCCCGCCCCGCCCCGCCGCCAAGCCCGCGAAGGTCCGGGGCGCGGCGCTGCGCGACAAAGGCGAAGCCCTCGGCGGCACGGCCCACCCCTAGACGGGGCCCACAACCGTATAATCCCTCATGCGCCGTTCGGTCCTCGCCCTCTGCCTTTTGGCCGCGTCCGCGTCCGCCGCTCCGCGGCGCGCTAAGCCGCCGCACCCGGCGGCGGGACTGCCCATCGCCACCATCACGGTCGAGACCCACAACGTCTTCGACACGAGCCGCCCTCCGGAGAACAAGCTGCTCTACCGCGCGGCCAACCGCCTCCATATCCAGACGCGCGAGCCCGTCATCCGCCGCGAGCTGCTCTTCGAGGTCGGCGACCGTTTCGACCCGCTCTTGGCGGACGAGACCGCGCGCAACCTCCGCCTGCTGTCCTTCGTACGGCGCGCGACGGTCGTCGGCACGGTCAACAAGCAGGGCACGGTAGACGTCCTCGTGAGCACCTACGACTCCTGGACCTTGGAGGTCGTCGCCAACTACAAGCGCGCCGGCGGCCGCACCGACATCAAGGCCGGCGTGGCCGAGCACAACATCCTGGGCCAGGGTAAATCCGGCTCCGCGGTGTACAGCCGGGACGGCGGCGCGGAGTCCAAGTCGTTCGGATACACCGACGTCCAGTTCCTCCGCTATAAACGCCTCCAGTACTCGATGCTCGCCAACACCGCGCCGGGCAGCCAGAACTACTCCATCGCCTTGGTCCGGCCCTTCTACGCCTCCACCGCCAAGCGGTCCGCCAGCGCCACCGCCGCCTACTCCTCGAGCTTCATCGGCGGCGGCGTATGGCGGCGGACGGGCGAGGCGGGCGTCGGCTACGGCGTCGCCCTCGCCACCTCCACCGAGCGCACCCGTCGCGTCAACGTCGGCCTCTCGACGCGCCGTTCCCAGTCCACTGGCTCGACGCCCGACGTCCTGCAGCTCACCTCGCTGAAAGTGGGCCTGGAGTGGGAGGAGCTCGACTTCCTCGTCGCCCGGCGCATACAGAACTTCACGCGCGACGAGGACTTCAACCTGGGGCTCGCCGTCCTCCCCGAGGTGTCGTGGGCGCCGAAGCTGCGCCCGCTGCACACCACCCACGAGCAGATAGAGCCCGGCGTCTCCCTGCGCAAGGGCTTCACCTGGTCGAGCCAGCTCCTGCTCCTGAAGGCCGGACTGCGCTCGAAGTACGTCAACGGCGGCAACGGCAACCGCGTCGCCTCGCTCGACGCGGCGCACTACGTCCGCGGCATCAAGTACCAGACCTTGGCCTTCCACACGGCGCTCGACCTCGGCTGGCAGCTCGACGAGTCCAACCAGCTGTCGCTCGGCGAGATGAACGGCCTGCGCGGCTACGGCCTCAGCGAGTTCTCGGGCGACCGCCGCTTCCTCCTCAACCTCGAGGACCGTCTCTACGTCTACGACGACCTGTTCCGCGTCCTGGACGTCGGCGCCGTCGCCTTCTTCGACACCGGCTACGCGTGGCCGAACGGGACGCGGGTGAACGTGTCCGACCTCAAGAGCAGCGTCGGCCTGGGCCTGCGGGTGGCCCCGTCGCGCTCGGGCAGCAACAGCCCCGTGCGCATCGACCTCGCCCATCCCCTCGACCGGCGGCCGGGACGGCCGGCCTGGTCGCTGTCCATCCTGG
Organism: uncultured Elusimicrobia bacterium; assembly: GCA_964618085.1. Classification (GTDB taxonomy): domain Bacteria; phylum Elusimicrobiota; class Elusimicrobia; order UBA1565; family UBA9628; genus GWA2-66-18. The sequence goes on along the minus strand of CAZTZW010000125.1, from coordinate 3,528 downwards.
CCGGCCAGGCGTTCTAGCCCGGCGCGCGCCGTCATCTTCCTTACGGTTTGAGGGAGAGGCCGCGGAGCCCGGAGACCGTCGCCACGCCCCCGCCGATGAGCAGCCAGAGAGCGCGGTCGGTCGGCATGCCGGTGAACACCCGCGAAACGCCCGAGCTCACCGACCGGTAGGCGTCCCAGCCGCACGCCAACAGCGCGAGCCCGATGAGCAGGAGAGCGCCCGAAGCGAGTCGGTTCACCTGGCGTTGAAGTAGTAGCGCAGGCCCACGCCCGCGCCCAAGCCGACGCTCGAGCCCGGCGTCAACCGGAATACCGGCACCACTTCGAGGAACAGCTCCACCGGATCGCGCGGCAGCCAGTATGCCACGCCCACGACCGTGCGGATGCCCAGCTCGGCGTCGTGAAAGGCCCGCACCTGCGCGCCGAGGCCGATGTAGACCGGCAGCCGGCCCTCGGAGGGCTGGGGCAGCACGCTCCAGCTGTGCCAGAGGAAGTCGCCGTAGGCGGTCAGCCGCGAGCTGTAGCCCACGCCGACGTCGAAGGCTTGGGCGTCGCCCACCCAGACCTTGGCCGTGCCGCCCGTCGGGTTGCCGATGATGACGCCCACGCCCGCGTCGCCCGCCTTCTGCGCCCGCGCGGGGAACGCCGCCGCGCACACGCAAGCCGCCGCGAGCAGCAGCGCGCGCAGCGGGAGCCCCGGCCGGCGGGAGCTCCTCAGCAGCTCGCGCAGCGTCGCGGACGAGACGACCGGGACCGGAACGAGGACCTGCGCGCCTAAGGCGCGCGGGCCGCGGGACGAGAGCCAGCCGTCGATGTCGGAGAACACGATCTGCAGTCCACGGAAGAGGTCGGATATCATGAGCACACTATACCCCCGCGCGGCGGCGCGGTCGATTCGGAGTAGTCCCCGACCCTCTCCGTAGTATCCGCGTCATGGCGCCGCCTCACGCGAGCACCGCTCCCGTCGATTCGCGGAACGCCGTCTCGACCTTCGGCCAGTCCACGTTGCGCAGGAACGCCTCGACGTACGCGTGCCGCCCGTCCGCGCCCGCGTCGACCATGTAGGCGTGCTCCCAGACGTCCATGACGAGGATGGGCGTCGCGCCCGCGGGATGGCCGTGCTCGTGCGAGTCGATCCAGTAGTTGGCGAGTTCGTCGCGGCGCGCGTCGTGATAGAGGATGACCCAGCCGCTGCCGCGCATGCTTCCCATCGCGCTGAACTGCTTGCGCCAGGACGCGAAGCCCCCGAACTCGGTCTCGAGCCGCTCGAGCAGACGAGAACGCCGGTCCAACGCGGGCTGTCCGGCCTTGAGGACGCCGAAATAGTGCTCGTGCAGGACCAGCCCGTCGTGCTCGAAAGCGGCGCGGCGCTTGAGCTCCGAGAACTCGACGCCGTAGTCGCCCTTCCGCGCGAGCATCTCGAGCTTCCCCTCCAAGAGGGCGGCGCCGCGCGCGTAGCCCTCGTAGAGCGCCCAGTGCGAGGCGAGCTGAGCCTCGCTGATGCCGTCCAGGTCCCGGGGACGGAGCTCCGTCCTCGGCCGATGGTCCTTTCTCATGAGTCATCTCCTTGCGAAGCGGTTCCCGGCCCGATGCCGGAGCGGCCGGCGATGACCGGCCAGATCTTGAGCAGCGCCAGAAGCATCGCCGCGATGATGGGGCCGATGAACACCCCCAGGATGCCGAACAGCGAGATGCCGCCGATGATCGCGATCAGCCCGAACAGAGGATGCATGTCGGCGCGGCCCTTCAAAACGTAGGGACGGATCAGGTTGTCCACGAGCCCCGCCGCCAGGGCCAGCACGAGCATCAGGCCCATCTTGCCGCCCTCCCCCTCCGCGTAGAGATAGAGCAGGCCCGCCAGCGCCGCCGGCACCGTCCCCAGCGCCGGGATCCACGCGCAGATGAAGGTCACGCCCCCGGCCAGGAACGCGCCCGGCACGCCGAGCAGCAGGAAGCCGGCCACGATGAGCGCGCTCTGCGCGGCGGCCGCGGCGAGCCCGGCCAGCACGGCGGAGATCGCCGTGTCGCGGAACGACTCGACCAGCCGCGCCTGGACCTGGCGGTCGAGCGCGCCCAAGCCGAGCAGCCACTCCATGAAGCGCTCCCCGTCCCGGAGGAAGAAGAAGAAGGCGATCGCGGCCACGGCCAGTTGGAGCAGGAACTCTGGGACGCCCTTGCCCAGGCGCAGCACGGTCTCGCTCGTGAACTGCCCGGCGGTCTGGATCGCGCCCTTGAGGCGCGCGTTGACGGTCGGCGCGTCGCCGACCAAAGTCCGGACCAGGTCCCAGCGGCTCAGCACGGCGGTGAGCGCCCGCGGGGAGAACTCCTTGAGCTCGGACATCTCCTGACCGACGGCGATGCCCTGCTTGACGGCCAGGATGGAGAAGGCGGTCAGCGGCGCGACGAACAACAGCAGCGCGAGCGTGGTGATGGCGGCCGCGGCGGACCCCGGCCCCCGCTTCTTCTGCAGCCACTGCTGCGCGGGATGGGCGAGCATCGCCGCCGTGCCTCCCAAGAACAAGGACAGGAGATACGGCCCCGCCATCCACAGCACCGCCGCCACGCAGGCGAAGAGCGCCGCGAGGAAGGTGCCGAGATGCACTCGCTTGGTCGTCGAGGAGTCGGGAGTCGTGGTCGTCATGATGAAGGAGCCGCGACGGGTCGAAGAGCCCCTGGGAAGGAGAACGACCCGCCGCGACGCCCTCAGTATGACGCGCGGCGTCGTCTCGCGGAATTCGGAGTTCTACGCGGCGGCGGGAATACTACGGAGAGCGGTAATCATGCGGAGACGACGGAGGACAACTCCGCATGGTGCCCGGACGTCCGGGCCGCTATGCTACCGGCGGACGCACAGGAGACCCTCATGTTCTGGAACTGGAGCCGTACCGCGCTCGCGTTCGCCGCGGCGTTGGGCTCGATCGTCGTCGCGGGCCGCTACGTCGACCGGCCGGTGCTGCGCTTGGAGCCGCCGGAGAGGTCCGTCGCGGCGTTCGGCGGTACGGCCTCGCGCTGACGTCCTAAGGAGCGGTCAGACCCTGGGCGAGGGCGTACTTCGTCAGCCCGGCGACCGTCAGGATGTTCAGCTTGCGCGAGAGGTTCTCGCGATGCGTCTCCGCCGTGCGCACGCTGATGCCGAGCTTGGCCGCGACGCCCTTGTTGGAGAACCCGTCGGCGAGCAGGGCCAGCACCTCCTTCTCGCGGGTCGTCAATCCGGAGGCGCCGGACGCCGGCTCGGCCGATGGCGGCGCCAGCAGCGCGTCGCTCATCCCGGCGGGGAAATGAAGACCGCCGCGGCCCACCTCCTCGATGGCCGCGAGCAGCTCGCCCGCCGGCTGTCCCTTGGTCACGTAGCCCTGGACGCCGCAGCGGGCCATCTTCACCACGTATTCCGCGCTCGAGTGGATGCTGAAGGCGATGAGCTTGACCTCGGGCAGCAGGCGCCGCAGGCGGCGCGCCAGCTCGCCGCCGTCGATGACGGGCAGGTTGACGTCGAGCACGACGACGTCGGCCCCGGAGCGCCGCACCCTGC